>JAZSAW010000042.1:0-15487 GCA_045602105.1 Candidatus Avilachnospira sp. | reverse complement strand
GGATCTGAACAACATCCCCAAGACGGAAGACGGCAAGGTGGATTTTGCTCAGGACTTCTTCAACAAGCCCACCAACCTGACCGTTTCCGGTCAGCTCAACGGCGAGACTTACGCCATGGCGTTCCGCAACATCTACACCTTTGGCCCTACCTTCCGTGCCGAAAACTCCAACACCACCCGCCATGCCGCGGAGTTCTGGATGATCGAGCCGGAGATCGCCTTTGCCGATCTGGCTGACGATATGGAGCTGGCAGAAGCCATGATCAAGTTCGTCATTTCCTATGTGCTGGAGCACGCTCCCGAGGAAATGGAGTTCTTCAATCAGTTTATCGTCAAGGGTCTGCTGGAACGGCTGAATCATGTGCTGAATTCTGAATTTGGTCACATCACCTACACCGACGCAGTAAAGATTCTGGAAGAGCACAACGATCAGTTTGAGTATCCTGTCCACTGGGGCAGTGACCTGCAGACAGAGCATGAGCGGTATCTCACGGAAGAAGTGTTCAAGCGTCCTGTGTTCGTTACCGACTATCCCAAGGAGATCAAGGCGTTCTATATGAAGCTCAATCCCGACGGCAAGACTGTCGCCGCCATGGACTGCCTTGTGCCCGGCATTGGTGAGATCATCGGTGGCAGCCAGCGTGAGGATGATCTGGAGGTGCTGGAGACCCGCATGAAGGAGCTAGGTCTGAAGCCCGAGGATTACGATTTCTATCTGGATCTGCGGAAGTACGGCTCTGCCCGCCATGCCGGTTTCGGTCTGGGCTTCGAGCGTTGCGTCATGTACCTTACCGGTATGGGCAACATCCGCGATGTTATCCCCTTCCCCAGAACGGTCAACAACTGCGAACTGTAAACAAAAACCAGTGAAAAGCCGAGCTTTTCAGTGGTTTTTTGCTATTTTACTGCATCCCGTAAAGATGATATATAGGCAGGGTCTGTGCCACAGCATCCGCCCAGCAAGGTCGCGCCGGCTTTCCGCAGGGACGCCATATGCTTTCCAAATTGGGAAGCATCCATGGAGTAGACGGCATTGCCCTGATCATCAATGACCGGCATACCGGCATTGGGTTTTGCCAGAATAGGCACAGTACAGTTCTCTGCCAAAGAGTGGACTACGGTCTCCATTTGGTCAGGACCGCAGGAGCAGTTTATGCCCACAGCATCCGCGCCGAAACCCTCCAGCTGTGGCGCGGCGTCATAGACACTACCGCCGAAATACAGCATACCGTCCGCCGTCACGGAAAACGAGCACATCACCGGCATATCCGACACCAGCTTGCAGGCCTCTAAGGCTGCCATGGTCTCCTCAAGACCCATCATGGTCTCAATAACAAACAGGTCAACACCTGCATCCCGTAACGCTTTCGCCTGCTGAGTGTAAACCTCCAACAAGGTATCGTAAGGAGTATCTGCCCGGCCGGTGGTGGTCATATCCCCTGCCACATAGGCCCGCTCCCCTACCGCTCTCCGGGAAAGCTCCACCAGTCGGCGGTTGATCTCACCTACCTGATCGCCCAATCCCCGCTCCTGCAAATAAGGACGGCTGGCCGTAAAGGTCGGGGCATAGACGATCTGGCTGCCCGCCTGAACATATCGGCGCTGCAGATCTTCGATGACCTGTGGATGCTCCAAAAGCCAAAGCTCCGTACAGACTCCCCGGGGCAAGCCGGCTTTCATGAGATTTGAGCCGGTAGCTCCGTCCAACAGTACTACATCGGCAGTCAACTGCCTGAATTCTGCTCCAGTCATATTACAATTCCTTTGCTCTGCGCAAAACTTCGCACACCAGCTCCCATGTGCGCGCCACGGAAGCCACATTCATCCGTTCTCTCGGGGTATGAATCTCCTCCAGGTCAGGGCCAAGGGATATGCAGTCCAGCCCCGGAAGCTTCCCGGCAAAAACGCCACATTCCAGTCCCGCGTGGATGGCCTCGATGACCGGCTTTTTCCCGGTCTGCTTCTCATACACCTCAGCAACCAGTTCCCGCAAGCGGGAATCCTTCTTATATTCCCACGCCGGGTAATCACCCTGATAGGTCACCCTGCCACCCAAAAGCGCAGTCAGACATTCCAGTCGGTTGCATAGATGTGCCTTTTCCGATGCCAGAGCACTGCGGACAGCAAAGGTTGCCACCGCCTGCTCCTCTTCCAGACGAAGTATACCCAAATTCAATGACGTCTGCACCAGACCGGAAATGTCCATGCTCATGGTCTGCACTCCATTGGGCAGACAGACAAGAGCGGAGATCAGGCGGTTGGTCGCTTCGATGGTCAAAGGAAGTACCGCAGATTCGGGGCTAAGGGCAAAGGTCACCGTCAGTCCGGCATCAGCACTCTGGTACTCGTGAGCCATGACACTGCCTTCTGACAGGACGATATGGCGCGCCCGCTCCACATCTTCCGGAGAAATCAGCAGTACAGCCTCCGTCCGGGATGCAATGGCATTATCTGCCTGTCCGCCGGATAGCTCCACCAGCCGGGCAGGAAGCTCCCGGCTCAGGCTGTAAAGCAATCTGCCCATAAGCATATTACTGTTGGCTCTGCCCTTATGAATCTCCACACCGGAATGTCCTCCGGCCAGACCGTCAATGATCACACGGCAGGAAACACCCTCTGCCAGCTCCCGCTCTACGGGAATATGACAGCTCGCCCGGACACCGCCGGCACAGGAGACCGTCAGGACGCCCTCGACCTCAGAATCGATATTGAGCATCAGCCGTCCCTGAAGCATATCCGGTCTCAGGGCCACTGCGCCCAGCATACCGATCTCCTCATCTGAAGTCAGGACAACCTCCAGACGGGGGTGACTTAGTTCCTTGCTCTCCAGAAGTGCCAATGCCATGGCCACGGCGATCCCGTCGTCACCGCCAAGCGTCGTGCCCTCTGCCCAGACCCACTGTCCGTCCGTATTCAGGCGCAGACCCTCTTGGGACATATCCAATTCACAGAAAGGCTCTTTCTCGCAGACCATATCCAGATGCCCCTGCACAATGACAGCCGGCGCATCCTCATAGCCTCTGGTAGCCTCTTTGACAATGACCACATTGTCTGCCTCGTCCTGCCACCATGCCAGACCGTGGGATTTGGCAAAATCCACACAATAATCACTCAGGGCTTTTGTCTGACCGGATCCATGAGGGATACTGCAGAGAACTTCAAAATAGTGCATGACCCGTTGGGGTCGCAAATTATTCAGCACAGCCATGTTTTTTCTCCTGATTTCTTGGTATGTTTATCATATCATAAAAAGGAATTTGACACAACCACCAGCTTCTCCCACCACTTTTATCCTTGACAGAAAGACTTCTTTCAACCATAATAAAATTAAAGATATTCACCAAGCAGGAGCGGAGAGTTTTATGGTTCAGATCGGCGTAGATATTGGCGGAACGACCATTAAGATCGGTCTGGTAGACGAAAGCTGGACCATTCTGGACAGGTCTGTCATCCCTTTTCCCCATATTGGGGGGCAAGGGGTAGTTTCTGCACTGGCAGTAGCAGTCCGCAAATTGCTTTCTGCCCACGGTCTCAGGGAAAGCGATCTGCGCAGTATCGGCGTTGTTGTCCCCGGAAGCATCGACCCTACGGGAGAGATCGTGCTGGATGCCTATAATCTGGGTTTTCATCATGTCCCTCTGAAGAAACTGCTTCAGGATGAATTTTCCCATACCTCAGTGTATCTTGCCAACGATGCTGACGGTGCGGCTCTGGCAGAGCTTGGCAGAGGAGCTTTTGTCGGATGCAAGACTGCCGTCCTGCTTACTCTCGGCACAGGGGTCGGCGGTGGCGTGATTCTCAATGGACAGATGTTCTCCGGCGGTTGCCGTCGGGGCATTGAACTGGGTCATATGCAAATCGTATCCGGTGGCGAAGCCTGCACCTGCGGAGTACGGGGTTGTATCGAAGCCTACTGTTCCGCCACGGCATTGATTCGGGATGGTGTCCGCGCGGTGCGGGAGCATCCGGAAAGCAAGCTCTCCTCCCGCCCCACAGAGGACTTTGACGCCCGGTTTATTATCGACTGCGCCAAAGAGGGAGATTCTGCCGCCAAAGCTGTCTTTGACGCCTTTGTGGATCATCTTGGCTCTGCCTGCGTTTCCATCGTCCATCTTCTTGACCCGGAGGTCATCGCCATTGGCGGTGGTATCTGTAACGCCGGTGATTTTCTCTTCACTCCTCTGCGGGAAAATATTGCGCAAAAATGCTTCTTTGACGGTTGCGGACGTATCGTCCCTGCTGTTATGGGCAATGAAGCCGGAATTATCGGCGCTGCTATGCTGGGTGCCGATTTATCATAACAACAACTATAGGAGGAATGAACCATGCTGAACTTCGATAAGACCGGTGCTGTTTCCTTTTATCCCAAAGCGGACCCCTCCCCCTGCGCTGCCGCCATAGAGACTCTGACCAAGGGCACGGGCGCAGGCAATGATTTTATTGGTTGGGTGGATCTGCCGGTGAACTACGATAAGGCAGAGTTTGCCCGAATCCAGGCTGCCGCCAAACGTATCCAGTCGGATTCCAAGGCTCTGGTGGTCATCGGCATTGGTGGCTCCTATCTGGGTCCAAGAGCAGTCATTGGCCTGCTGAAAAGTCCCAATTACAATGCCCTGACCAAAACCACACCGGACATCTATTTTATTGGCAACGGCCTGTCTGCCGATGCTGTGGCAGAGACCATCGCCATGATCGGTGATCGGGATTTCTCCGTGAATGTCATCTCTAAGTCCGGCACGACTACCGAGCCAGCAATCGCTTTCCGCATCTTCAAAAAGCTTCTGGAAGACCGCTACGGTAAAGATGGCGCAAAGAAACGTATCTATGCCACCACCGACAAAGCTCGTGGCGCATTAAAGACCATGTCGGACAATGAAGGCTATGAGACCTTTGTTGTGCCGGACAATGTGGGCGGACGGTACAGTGTCCTGACTGCAGTGGGGCTTCTTCCCATCGCCGTTGCGGGTATCGACATTGAAGCCCTTATGGAAGGCGCGCGGAAAGAGCGGGAAAACTGCATGACGCAGGGCACGGAATCTGTAGCCGCGCAATATGCCATGCAGAGACAGGCTCTCTACGCAAACGGCAAAAAAGTAGAAGTTCTGGCCGCCTATGAGCCTCGCTTCCGTTTCCTGGCAGAATGGTGGAAACAGCTTTACGGCGAATCCGAAGGTAAGGACGGTATTGGCATCTTCCCCGCCTCTGTGGATCTGACCGCAGATCTGCACTCCATGGGTCAGTATATTCAGGACGGTGAGCGTTTCCTGCAGGAAACTGTGGTTTTCTTTGACCACACCGAGACCTCCGTCACTGTTCCCCGGGATGATGACGATCTGGATGGGCTCAACTATCTGGCCGGCAAGGAGCTGAGCTACGTCAACGAAAAGGCCATGGAAGCCACGAAGAAAGCCCACATTGACGGTGGCGTTCCGGTCAGTGTTCTGCATTTGGATTCCATCTGTGAAGAAGAAGTGGGACGCCTGATCTACTTCTTTGAGTTTGCCTGCGGCGTGTCCGGCTATATTTCCGGGGTCAACCCCTTTGACCAGCCGGGTGTGGAGGCCTACAAGAAGAATATGTTCCACCTGCTGGGCAAGCCCGGTTATTGATGATTTGCATAAAATGGACGCTCTGTCTGCAGGGCGTCCATTTTTTCTACCAAATCCAGTGGTCATCCACCACGCCACACACAAAATATTTCTGAAAAAAACACAAAGAACAGCGCAATAGTTACAAATTGTAATCGCCAAAAGCAAAGTTTTGTGGTAAGATTTTCCTAGCGAATTATATGTATCCCTTTTACGGTTGGGAGAAAGCCTTCTTCCAGCCTGCGCAATTTCTAGAAAGAGTAATTGGAGGAAAGAAACATGAAAACTTCTAAGCGCATTGTGTCCCTTCTGCTGGCTCTGACCATGCTGCTGGGCGTCTTCTGCGTGTCCGCTGCTGCTGAGGAAGGCACCGTGTCTGAGACGCTGACCGTCACCTACAACAGCAACTATCCTGCCGAGTCCGGTCTGGCTGATCATATTCCCGGTACGGATACTGCAACCGAAGGTTACAAAATCCGCGATTGCGCCGAATGGGGCTGGGAATACCCCGCCGGCTACACCCTTAAGGGCTGGTCCAACGGCAGCACCATCTATTCCGTTGGTGATGTCATTGCCCTTGATGGCTCTCTGTCCTTTAACGCCGTCTGGGAAAAGGTCGTGACCGACGACCCCACTGACGACCCCTCTGACGATCCCACCGATGATCCCACCGATGATCCCACTGTTGATCCCACTGCCCCCACTCTTGCTAAGGGCACCCGCATCAGCAAGGCGATCCTGCTGAACTGCCGTGCCAACTACAAGCACGACGAGTACATCTCCTGGACTGCTGACAAGGACTATGTTGCCACCAAGTGGAGCAACAAGTACGACACCTGGTACCTCACCATTTCCGTCAAGGGTCTGTCCGCCTATGTCCCCTATTATGGCTACGACTATGACTGCTATTATGGCTGCAAGCACGACTGCGACTATGATCACTACTGCGAGTACAACTACTATGATCATGTCTGCGGCGCATATTGCGATGAGGACTGCGAAAAGTACACTGCTCTGATCAATTCCCTGTACTGCTATATTGATGGCTACAACCGTCCCTACTACTCCAACAACCATAAGGTTATTGGCAAGGACTCCTACCTCACCCTGCTGTGGAACGAGCGTAGCAACAAGTGGATCGTTTTCGAGCCCGCTGAAGTCATCATGACCTGCGACAGCTACTCCAGCACCACTTCCTGCAACTCCCGCCACAACCACACCATCAAGTACACCGATGGCGTTTCCGGCAAGGTCATCTTCAGAGATGTGACCTATACCGTCAAGCACAACGGCAAGACCCCCACTGTGAAGGATCCTGTCCGCGAGGGCTACCGTTTCGCCGGTTGGTCTCCCAAGGTCGAAACCTATGCTGACGAGTGCGTCACCTATGTGGCTAAGTGGGTTCCCGACAATGCTCCCGCTCTGACCACCGAGCACGTTGCTTATCTGAAGGGCTACGGCAAGGGCTATGTCCGTCCTGAGGGCAAGATCACCCGTGCTGAAGCTGCTACCATGCTCTTCCGTCTGCTGGATGCTGAGAGCCTGCGTGAGTACTACACCAACTACAACTCCTTCACCGATGTTAAGGCTGGCGACTGGTACAACGATGCTGTCTCTACCCTGACCAACGCCGGTATCATCAAGGGCTATGCCGGTGGCAAGTATAACCCCAACGAAGCCATCACCCGCGCTGAGCTGACTGCTATGCTCTCCCGCTTCGTTTACGGCGAGACCACCAAGACCAAGGCTAACTTCAACGATGTGTCCACCAACTACTGGGCTTATGACGAGATCGCTCTGGCTCAGGAACTGGGCTGGATCAAGGGCTACGGTGGCAGCACCTTCAACCCCGATGCCAGCATCAGCCGTGCTGAAGTGGCCGCTATGCTGAACCGTATGCTGGACCGCGATGACTGTAAGGTCAAGGATACCAAGAACTTTATTGACAACCCTGTCAATGCTTGGTACTATCGCGATATCGTGGAAGCCAGCATCGCTCACTAATTTCAAATGACAAGATCCCCGGAAGCAAAGCTTCCGGGGATCTTCTTTTATCGATCCAAATCCCTGTAGGGATAAACCCGTTTCCACTGACCGGTTTCTGCATCCCGGGTCACTGAGCTTCGGTGATCGGAGAGGAACTCCACCAAGTCGTATACATCTACCCAGATCTCATTATTACACTCTTTCTGACTCTCATCAAAGATCAGCTGCAGGCCGAAATGCAGGTGCACGACTTCGATGTTATTCACATTCTCCCGGGTCGAATAACCAGTGCGCCCCATAAATCCGATCACGTCTCCGGCCTGAACGATATCCCCTTCCTGTAATCCCGGAGCAAAAGGCGTATCCTTCCGCAGATGAGCATAATAGTAGTACCGCTGGCGGTCATGGGAGCGGATTCCAATTCTCCATCCGCCATACTGATTCCACCCCATAGCCTCCACTGTACCGCCCTCTACCGCTACGATGGGCGTCCCCAAAGAGCCCATAAGGTCATTGCCCAGATGGCGACGGCGAAAGCCGTAGCTTCGCCCTGCTCCAAAATCGTCATAATGGGTATACCAGTAGCCCTCGGCTATGGGGGAAAAGGCCTTGATGCCGTAATGGGTCTGCCATGTTCCGTCCGGCTTCTGTATGGCATAAGATCCCACCAGTCCCCGGAGCACCGCGCCATAGGCCTTGCGATAATACGCATAATACCGATACTGGTTACCCAAGAACTCCTTGGGTGATCGATCAGATGCCAGCTCCGCCGCCGCCTTATCCACCGCGTTGAGAGAGAATTTTCCACTTCCCTGCCGTGTGGCTGCCAAAGCCAGAATATCGATCCAGTTCACGACCCGATCCTGCTCTTTGTACTGTTCCTCCAGAGCAAGCGCCCGTTCCATTGCTGGAGCAGATACGTCAAACTCCACCCACTTGATGTAGTCCTCCTCCGCCATAACAGGCATCTGACAGAGGAATAGCACCAACAACAAACACAAAGCCTTCCGTTTCACACGACCACCTCTTTCGGGGTAGTTTGTGAAACGAAAGGCTTTTTTAATCTGGTAATCCTTTCAGGAGACAAGCCATCCATAGGATATATCCGAATCTGCACCGTTTTCCGGGCGGTAAAGGATGAAATCATAGGCTTTGCTGAGATTATCTGCCGTATCTCCATGAGGGAAGGTATAGAGCAGAGTACCATCGGGCAAGATCTCAACCTGACAGTCTGACAGTTCCTCCGGCAACTGCCCTGTGATCACAACAACATCGGCCTGCCGTTCTTCTGCCAAAAACGTTGCATCAAAGGGAAACGCGCTGGCTACGGAAACATCCATGGAGCGACTCATGGTAGCCGGCTCTGCCTCATGAGGCGTTCGCCAGAAACCAAGCCCCACTACCAGAGCCAGAGCGGCGGCCGTAAGAGACCGCCAGACCGGACGCAAATTTTTCCTTTTCGCGTGTTTGCCGATCTGCTCTATGACGGAAGATCGAAGATCTGCGGGTACTTCTGCATTAAGGGAGCGCAGATCGCGGTCTGCCTGTGCAAATTCCTTCAGTATCTTCCGGCAATCCGGACAAGAGGCCAGATGAATATTCAGTTGCTGTTCTTCCTCCGGGGTATTCATCCCGTCAATTCTGCCACTGATAAGTACCAAAGCTTCCTCGCAGGTCATCTTGCATCCTCTCCCTTCACATAGTTTGACGATGCAGAGCCAAAATAGTTCCCATTTTGTAACAGAATTCTTCTTAATTTGGTTCTGGCTCGTGCCAGCCGGGATTTGACTGTTCCCTCTTTTACCCCCAATACCTGCGCGATCTGCTCATAGGGCATATCATCTACCACCCGCAGGGTCAATATCAGCCGGTGATCCTCATCCAGCTCCTTCATGGCATCCGCTACGGCTCTGCGATCATCCATCTGCAAAACGATCTCCTCCGGAGATGGATCAACGGATGCCACTTCCAGCTCCTCCCCTGTGTCCTCCTCCGTGGTCAGAGAAAACACCGTTCTGCGTTTCTGTTGACGGAGAAAATCAATGCACAGATTGCTGGATAGACGGTAAAGCCAAGTGGAAAAGGCCGATTCAACATGATACTGTCCCAGTTTCTGCCATGCCTTAAGAAAGGATTCCTGCGTCAGATCCCGGGCATCCTCCGGGTTGCCGGTCATACGCAGGCAAAGATGGTAAATCTGCTTTTCGTAGGCCTCGATCAGGGGCTCAAAGGCCTGAATATCCCCTTGCTTTACCCGGACGATCAGTTCCTGTTCCCTTGTCATGGTCTCACCTCAGATCCCGCTTGATACCCGCAACGATGCGATCAACATCCTCCATGGTCTGGATGTTGGATATTTGTTCCTTATAGTAATTGCTGTACGCTATGCCCCGGAGATACCACGCCAGATGCTTGCGGGCTTCCAGACAGGCAATATGCTCGCCCTTGTCTTCCTTGGCCAGTTGTATCTGTCTGTGAGCTACGTCTATTCTTTGCGCCAGTGGCGGAACGTCATCCACTTCTTCGCCGGCCAGAGCCTGCTCCGTCCGGGCAAAGACCCATGGATCGCCAAACGCGCTTCGGCCGATCATAAACAGATCTGCGCCGGTACGCTCCCTGCATCGGACCGCCTCATCCGGCCCAAAAATATCTCCATTGGCCATAACCGGAATGGAAACCGCTTGCTTTACCTCCCGGATCATATCCCAATCTGCACGCCCCGAATAGAGCATGGACTTGGTGCGACCATGGACAGCCAAAGCCGCCGCACCGTTATCCTGTAGTATCTTGGCCAGCTCCACCACATTGACACTGCCTCTATCCCAGCCAATGCGTGTTTTGACTGTCACCGGCACATCCACAGCATCGACAACGGCCCGGACGATCTGACCTGCCAGCTTGGGATCCTTCATCAGGGCGCTGCCATCCCCATTATTGACGATTTTGGGCATAGGACAGCCCATATTGATGTCCAGAAAATCACAACCGCTATGGGCAACAGCCAGTTTCGCACCCTGCGCCATGATCTCAGGATCGTTGCCGAAAATCTGAGCGCCACAAATACCCATAGGGGTCTTTTTCAGAAGTCCTACGCTCTTTTTGTCCTGATAGACCAGTGCTCGGGAGGATACCATTTCCGTCACCGTCACCGATGCACCAAGCTCCGCACAAATGGTGCGATAAGCCCAGTCCGTAACTCCGGCCATGGGCGCAAGGACAGTAAGACCGGTTATTTCCAAATTGCCAATACGCAAAAGATCACCTCATTCCTGCCGATTGTACCACAAATCTCAACGGGAAACAACCCAATTGCCCATTTGTAATATTTTGTGAATTACCCGGCATACTAGAGCAAAAGGAGTGAGGACTATGCAGACCCTTCGCCGTGGTAAGCAGACGATTGCCTTTGACCGTCATCCGGCTATTTTATCCTCTGCGGCCATTGTTGGAAAAAAAGAACAGGAAGGTCCGCTTTCGGCATATTTTGACTATGTCAGTGAGGATACCAGATTTCGCCAGAGCTCATGGGAAAAGGGCGAAAGCAAAATGCAGTTTCTGGCTCTGGAGACCGCAAAAAAGAAAGCCGGTATTCACGATAAGGATATTGACGCACTTTTTGCCGGAGACCTGCTGAATCAGTGCATCAGTTCCAGCTTTGCTGTGCGAGATTCCGGTGTGCCATTTCTGGGGCTCTACGGTGCTTGCTCCACAATGGCCGAAGGGCTTATGCTGGCCGGAATGATGGTCAACGGCGGTTATGCCGCGATTGCAGGAGCAATGTCCTCATCCCACTTTGCCTCAGCTGAACGGCAGTACCGTTTTCCCTTGGGTTACGGCGGTCAGCGCACGCCAACTGCCCAATGGACAGTCACCGGCGCAGGCTGTATTCTGGTAGGTCAGCAGGAACAAGGACCTTTTCTCAATGCCGGAACGATCGGCTCTGTGATTGATTATGGGGTAAAAGACGCCAACAATATGGGCGCAGCCATGGCACCGGCAGCCTATGATACCATCCGCACCCATCTGGATGATCTGCGCCTGTCTCCGGAGGATTACGACCTGATCGTCACCGGTGATCTGGGGAGTGTAGGCAAGGAGCTTCTCATGGAAATGTTCCGTCAGGACGGTGTGGGTATCGGCGGGGTCTATCAGGACTGCGGTACCATGATCTTTGATCTGGAAAAACAGGACGTCCATGCCGGTGGCTCCGGCTGTGGCTGTGGATCAGTGGTACTGTGCGGTTACCTTCTTCGCCAGATGGCTAAGGGCAAGCTGAAAAACATCCTGTTCTGCGGAACAGGCGCTCTCCTTTCACCTTTGACCACCCAACAGGGAGAGAGTATCCCGGCTGTGTGTCATGCCGTTTCCATCGGCATGGAAAGGAGATGACCATGGATTATTTGAAGGCATTTTTGCTTGGTGGCGCGCTGTGCGCTCTGGGACAGCTTCTGATCGACAAAACCAAACTGACCCCTGCCCGAATACTGGTTTTGTATGTGGTATCAGGCGTCGCTCTGGGGGCTCTGGGACTGTATCAACCCCTTGTGGACTGGGGTGGAGCGGGTGCAACTATCCCCCTGACCGGCTTTGGCAACAATCTGGCCAAAGGAGTCAAGGACGCAGTCGATCAGGATGGACTGCTTGGTGTGATCACCGGCGGTCTTAAGGCTTCGGCAGGCGGTATCACTGCTGCAATATTATTTGGTCTTTTGGCTGCATTACTCTTTAAGCCCAAGGATAAATCCTGAACAATCGGGCAAGCTATACACGCGGTACCCAAAAATCAGACAGGAGGAAATGACAATGAACCAGAATCAGAACCAGAACAATAACCAGAACCGTAATCAGCAGAACAATAGCCAGAACCGTCAGAGCAACCAGAACAACAGCCAGAACAACAACCAGAATAACCAGAACAACAAGCAGAACCAGAGATAACATCAAAAAGGGAGGTTTATACCTCCCTTTTTCTTTATTCTGTTTGTCCGTTCAGCCAGTCAAGCATTTCCTGCCGGCCATTCTCACTCATAGGAAAGCTGCGGGCTTCCTCTATCTGACTGTTCTCATAGGAAAATATGCCGTGCCAGTATTCCGCCCTCATGGAGCTTGCCGACAGGTCGACCTCCTTTGGCGTCTTCATCACGATCTCCGGCGTGATCTTAAATCGTAAAGCGCCATAACTGCCGGTAAAGATATTGTTGTTTTCAAAGGTGTGCAGTGTAGGGATGAACAAATCTTCCATAGCTTCTCCTTTTCTCTGTTTCTTGACTTTCCTCTGACAATGTGATAGGTTAACAAAAACCATCAACAGAGGTAGGCTGTCATGTCAAAACGAATGTCCGGAAATTTAATGCTTCTATTTGGCGCAATGATCTGGGGTGCGGCTTTTGTCGCCCAGACTGTGGGTATGGATCATGTAGGACCTTTTACCTTTCAGGCCACCCGCTTTCTTCTGGGTGCGGTAGTCCTGCTTCCCG
This sequence comes from Candidatus Avilachnospira sp., assembly GCA_045602105.1. GTDB lineage: Bacteria > Bacillota > Clostridia > Oscillospirales > Oscillospiraceae > Avoscillospira. Next base: position 2,436 of record JAZSAW010000042.1, on the reverse strand, counting down.
TGATCTGGGTCAGAGACCGAATGGGCAACGCCCATAAGCCCACCACAAAAGCCCAGTGGAAATATTTGCTTCTCTCGGGACTTGCCTGCGGACTGTTTCTTTTTACCGCCTGCTCACTTCAGCAGTTGGGTTTAAGGGATACCACAGCAGGAAAGTCCGGATTTTTAACTTCCCTTTACATTATCCTTGTCCCCATATTCGGGTTATTCCTAAAGAAAAAAGTTGCGCCTTGGATATGGCTCAGCGTTTTGCTGGCCTCAATCGGTCTTTATCTGCTTTGCGGGGGCGGAGCGTTTTCTCTGGGCAAAGGAGAAATTCTTACCCTTTGCTGTGCGGTAGCCTTCACCTTTCATATTCTGGTCGTTGACCATGTCAGCGCAAAGGTAGACGGTGTACGCCTGAGCAGTCTGCAGTTCTTTGTCAGCGGACTGATCTCACTGGTGGTCATGGCACTGACGGAAACGCCCAGCCTAAGCGGTATCCTGGCCTGCTGGCTTCCCATTGCCTACTCCGGTATTTTATCCTCCGGTGTGGCCTACACCTTCCAGATCATCGGTCAGGCGCGGACAGAGCCTGCCGTCGCCTCTCTGCTCATGAGTCTGGAAGCGGTTTTTGCCGTCATCTTCGGCTGGATACTACTTAACCAAAAGCTCAGCCTGCCGGAACTTGCCGGTTGCGCGCTGGTTTTTGGTGGCGTCCTGCTGGCTCAGCTTCCCAAAGAAAAACAACACATATAAAAATGTCGGGGCTAAGCCCCGGCATTTTTTAAGGCCTAATGACCTTCCAGTTCTGGATAAAATACTCTGCACCGGAATACAGGGTGGTAACCAGAATCACAAGGGTTACCGCCATATCCAGCCACGGGAAAGACAGGACCATCATGACGCACAGACCAACCATAGTGGCAAAGGTCTTGACCTTTCCGCTCCATCCGGCAGCCAGTACCTGACCGCTGGTAGCAGCCACCATACGCAGACCACTGACGGCAAACTCACGAGCCAGAACGACCATGACCACCCATGCAGGCATCCTGCCTTGCTGGATAAAGATGAGCATGGCAGAAGTGACCAGAAGCTTGTCCGCCAGAGGGTCAAGGAACTTACCGAAATCACTGGTCTGGTTATAGTTGCGGGCAATATAGCCGTCAACAAAATCCGTCAGACTGGCCACGGCAAACACGACCAGAGCCAGAAAATTGAAGCCCAAAAGCAGAAGTACCATAAACACAGGGATCAGTGCCACCCGTGCAAGCGTGATTTTACTTGCTGTTGTCATTCGTCTTCCTCCAATTCTCCCAGAAGCTCGCCGTCATAAATATCGGTGATTCTCACCTGAACAAATTCTCCGGTATGGACTGTCTTTTCCGCAGAAAACCAGACCTTGCCGTCAATGTCCGGGCTGTCAGCATAGCTTCGGCCATAATAGGTCTCTTCCTCCTCATCCCAGCCCTCACAAAGCACTTCAAGGGTCGTGTCCAGCAGGGATTCGTTATAATCATCCATAATTCGGGACTGAAGCTCTGCCAAGATTTCCGCCCGCTGACGGGCAACCTCTGCCGGTGGATGATCCATCATGGCAGCCGGCGTTCCCTCCTGAGGTGAGAAGGCAAAGGCACCTACGCGCTCCAGCTTAAATTCCCGGAGAAAATCGCACAGTTCTTCAAAGGCGGCCTCGTCCTCACCGGGAAGCCCTGTAATGAGGCTGGTACGCAGGACCAGACCGGGTATCTCCCGGCGGAGCTTGCGGAACAGTTCTTCCAGAAACTGCCGGTCACCCCGGCGGTTCATCTTCTTCAAAATGTTGCTGTTGATATGCTGGATGGGAATATCCAGATATTTGACGATCTTGGGCTCAGAGGCGATGACCTGAATCATCTCATCGGTAAGCACATCGGGATACAGATAGTGCAGTCTCACCCAATGGACGCCATCGATCCGGCAAAGCTGACGCATCAGCTCCGGCAGAAGATCCCGGTGACCCTCCAGATCCGTGCCGTATCGGCAAATATCCTGCGCGACCACGATGATCTCCTTAACGCCATCTCTGGCTAAGGATCGTGCCTCATAGAGGACATCATCCAGTTCACGACTGCGGTATTTGCCCCGCAGGGAAGGAATCACACAATAGGCACAATGGTTATCGCACCCCTCGGCGATTTTTAAGTAGGCGTAGTGTTCGGGCGTAGTCAGGATTCGACCGGTTTCCGACAGGGGGGCATCAATATCGCCAAACTCTACTACCTGTCTGCCTTCCAGAAGCTTCTGCACCGCAGATACGATGTCATCATAACTGCCGGTACCCAGAATACCGTCTACCTCCGGCATCTCCCGGAGAATCTCCTCCTGATACCGCTGCGCCAGACAGCCGGTGACCAAAATCTTACCCAGACGGTCTTCCCTCTTTAATTCACCCAGAGCCAGAATGTGATCAATGGCT
>JAZSAW010000041.1:0-5817 GCA_045602105.1 Candidatus Avilachnospira sp. | reverse complement strand
CCTCCGCGCCGGGCGGCAGGCCCTTACCCTTACGGACAGACTCCATGATCTTGAAGGCCCGCTTGTCGGGCATACCGCAGGAGATCAGATACAGCATGATATCGTCACGGGCACCGATGGTCTGGTCCACCGTAGCAGTTTTGGAGTTGATCAGATCCTTGGCGTTGCCCAGCCACACGTCGGTACCGTGGGTATAGCCGCAGATTCGAACCAGGAAGTCGAACTTGGTAGGCATCGTATCCAGCAGAACGCCCCGGGTGAACCGGGTGTTGAACTCCGGAACACCCACCGCACCGGTAGGACCCAGGATCTTATCGTTCTCATAGCCGAGAATTTTGGAAGAGGTAAAGATGGACATGGTGCCCTTGTCGTCCAGAGGGATGGTCTTGGCATCCACACCGGTCATATCTTCCATCATGCGGATCATGGTGGGGTCATCGTGACCCAGCATATCCAGCTTCAGGAGGTTTTCCTCCATGGAGTGGTATTCAAAATGGGTGGTGACGATGTCCGTATGGGGGTCGTCAGCCGGGTGCTGAACAGGACAGAAATCCCAGATCTCATTTTCCTGCGGGATGACCACCAGACCGCCGGGGTGCTGACCGGTGGTGCGCTTTACGCCCACACAGCCTGCGGCAAGACGGTTTTCCTCTGCCTTGCTGACCGTGCGTTCACGCTCCTGCAAATACTTTTTGGCATAGCCGTAGGCGGTTTTTTCCGCCACTGTACCGATGGTACCGGCACGGAACACCTGTGACGCACCAAAAAGCTCGATACAGTACTGGTGGGCTCTGGCCTGATACTCACCGGAGAAATTCAGGTCAATATCCGGCACTTTGTCACCGCCGAAGCCCAAAAAGGTCTCAAAGGGGATGGAGAAGCCTTCCTTAGCCAGAGGCGCTCCACATTTGGGGCAAACTTCATCCGGCAGATCCGCGCCACAGGCGCAGTCATCGGGAACATCAAAGGTGTGGTATTTACACTGGGGACAGCGGTAATGAGGCGGGAAGGAATTGACCTCCGTAATGCCCGACAGGTACGCCACGATGGACGAGCCAACAGAGCCTCGGGAGCCGACCAGATAGCCGTTTTCCAGAGAGTTCTGCACCAGCTTCTGGGCAGACATATAGATCACATCGTAGTGGCAGGAGATAATATCGTTCATTTCCGTATCCACACGCTTGGTGATCAGGGGCAGTGGCTCATCTCCGTAAAGCTCCTGCAGCCTGCCGTAAACCAGACTTTTCAGATCCTCCACGGAATTTTCAATAGACGGCGCAAAAAGGTTATGGGGCACAGGGCGGATAATATCGCACATATCCGCGATCAGATTGGGGTTGGTCACCACCACTTCTTTCGCAGTTTCCTCGCCCAGATAGGCGAATTCCTGAAGCATTTCGTCCGTTGTGCGGAAATACAGGGGATTTTCCCGGTCGCAGTCCTCAAAGCCCTTGGAGGCCAGAAGCAAACGGCGGAAGATCTCCTCATCGGGATTCTGGAAATGAACGTCACCGGTGGCTACCACCGGCTTGCCCAGCTCCTTACCCAGACGGACGACGGTGCGGTTAAACTCCCGCAGCTGCTCTACATCCGAGACCTGCCCCTTTGCCAGCATGAACATATTGTTGGACAGGGGCTGAATCTCCAGAAAATCATAGAAGGATGCGATGCGCAGTAGCTCTCCGTGGCTTTTTCTCTCCACAATGGCCTGAAACAGCTCGCCGGCTTCACAGGCTGAGCCGACCAGCAGACCCTCCCGCCACCGAATCAGCTCGGATTTGGGTATCCGGGGCACAGACTTAAAGTGGTTGAGATGGGCATAGGAGATCAGCCGGTAGAGGTTACGCAGACCGGTCTGATTTTTGGCAAAGAGAATCAGGTGTCTTGCCCGACGGCCAACAATGCGGTTGCCACTACGCAGACCGATCATGGCGGAATTGACCTGCGCCAGTTCTTCCGTGCCCTTTTCCTTGAGCATAGCCACAAACCGCCGAAGCATATGGGCGACCGTCATGGCGTCATCCACTGCCCGGTGGTGGTTGAATTCCGGTAGACTCAAATAGTCCGCCACCTGATTGAGCTTATGGTTTTTCAGCTCAGGCAGAAGATTTTGCGCCATGATCAGGGTATCTACATAGGTGGGGTCGTAATCGATCCCCAAGTTTCTGCAGGCCGCCAGAACAAAGCCCACATCAAAATCGGCATTATGGGCGACCAGAGGACGGTCACCGCAAAAAGCCAGAAATTCCGGCAGTACCACATCAATATCCGGGGCTTGGGTCAGCATTTCATCCCGAATCCCCGTCAGCTCCGTGATCTTCCGGCTCAGGGGACGGTGGGGATTGACAAAAGCCTGATACTGATCCACGATCTCGCCGTTTCGGCAAATGGCCGCGCCGATCTCAATGATCACATCCTGCTCCGCGGACAGACCTGTGGTCTCCAGATCAAAGGCAACAAATTCCCCATCCAGAGGGATATTTTTCGTGCCGTGGACCACGACCCTGTCGTCCACATCGTTGACAAAATAGGCCTCACAGCCGTAGAGAATCTGGATGGGCTTGTCCGTGCCCGCCACCTTGTTTTTGGAGGCTTTCAGGGCATCGGGGAAGGACTGGACAACGCCGTGATCCGTAATGGCAATGGCCTTGTGACCCCATGCCGCCGCCTGCGCCACCACCTTGCCTACATCGGTCAGGGCATCCATGGAGGACATGGAGGTATGCAGGTGCAATTCCACCCGCTTTTCCGGGGCGGTATCCATCCGGACAGGCTTTTTGCCCACCATGATACTGACAGGCTGCATGACCATTTCATTATCATAGCGGTCGAAGGTCATTTTTCCCTGAATCTTCAGCCATGCCCCGGGCTTTTGTATCCGCTCCAGAATGGGCTTGGCCTTGTCCGCTTCCATAAACTGATTGATCCGCACGGAACTGGTGCGGTCTGTGACGTCAAAGCAGATCACCCACGCATTGCGTTTTTTCAGTTCCCTGTGGTTGACCGCAAAGACTTCGCCCTCCACAATGACCTTGAACATATCCAGATTAAGCTCGCTCATGGGGGTCACTTCCCCACTGAAGGGCCGTCCGAAGATCAAATCGCTGTTGGTGTCAGTGTTTGTCTGTTTGGTTTTTTCCGTCACAGGAACAGCCGTGACCGGCATAGCCCGCAGAGCCTCCTGACGGATACGCTCCGTTTCCGCGAAGAGAGCCTCGCCCTCCATGGCACTGTGGGCCTGCAGTTCGATCTGGGGACTGACCCCAAACCATGTCTGTAATTGATTCTCCAGATGGGGAAGATACGGCGCGAGCTGTTCCTTGCCGTTGGCCGCCAGATGGATAGATACCTGCTCCGGCGTCAGCTCCCATCGACTGCCTGCCAGAATGGCTCTTGCGGGTGCATAAACACCGCAAAGCAGGTCGGTCAGGTCGTGTGGATCTGCCTGAGAAATGGCTTCCGGGGGATAGGTCACGGTCAGATCCACATTTTGCAGGCCGTAAAGCCGGGAAAGCGCACCGCTCACAAGGCTGATGCGCTTACGGGTCAGATAGTTGGGAGAATACAGCTTCAGGGCGATCCTGCGCTCCTGCTGGTTCAGCTGTGCCCCATGAATAAGCACCTGCTGCCAGATATTCAGTTCTTCTTCCCCGGGATTATACTGGGAAAACATATCCAGAAAACAGACTGTCTTACTCATGGTTTCTCCTATGTACTCAAAGCTTATCTACATATTCCAGCAGAGCCGGAAGTAACTGGTCATAAGGCAGGCGTTCTTTCAGCTCGCCCTTGACAAAGAGCACCCCGCATCCGTCGCCTCCGGCAATGCCCACATCGGCCTCCCGAGCCTCGCCCGGTCCGTTGACCACACAGCCCATGACCGCTACGGTTATGGGCTTTTGGCAATCTGCCAGAGCCTGCTCTACCTGAGAGGCCAGACCGATCAGGTCGATCCGGGTACGCCCGCAGGTGGGACAGGCCACGATATTGACACCGTCCTGCCGTAATCCCGCGGCTTTCAGGATGGACTTGGCCACATAGACCTCCCGGACAGGGTCGGCGGTCAGGGATACCCGGATGGTATCGCCAATGCCCTGACACAGCAGTCCGCCAATGCCCATGGCAGACTTGACCGTGCCCATATACTCTGTACCGGTCTCCGTGACGCCCAAATGCAGGGGATAATCCGACCGGGCGGAAAACAGACGGTAAGCCTCCATCATCAGGGGAACTGTGCTGGATTTCATGGATACGCAGATGTCATCAAATCCATATTTCTCCAGAAGCCCGATATGGGAAAAGGCACTTTCCACCAGAGCCTCAGCGGTGGGATGCCCGTACTTTTTGAGAAGTTCCTTATCCAGACTGCCACCGTTTACACCGATTCGAATGGGTATCCGGTGCATTTTACAGCAGTCCACAACGGCCTTGACCCGCTCCTCCCCGCCGATATTGCCGGGATTGATGCGAATCTTGCAAGCGCCGTTTTCCGCCGCCGCCAAAGCCAGCTTATAATCAAAATGAATGTCCGCCACCAGAGGCAGAGGGGATTTCCGGACGATCTCGCCGAAGGCTTTGGCGGATTCCATATCCGGCACAGCCAGTCGGACGATCTGACAGCCTGCCGCCGCCAGTGCCCGAATCTGGCTCAGAGAGCCCTCCACATCTGTTGTTCGGGTATTGAGCATGGACTGGATGGATACGGGCGCACCGCCACCGACTGCCACGCTTCCCACGTGTATCTGTTTTGTCATATCATACTCCCATGATCAGCTTCCAGATGTCCCGCAAGCTGACATATCCAATAAAGCCCAGAAGCAGGATCATACCCGCTCCGTGGATATAACCTTCGTATTTGGGGTCGATCTTCCGTCTCAGCAGTTTTTCCACCACTGCCGTGACTGCCAGAAAGAACACCCGGCCTCCATCCAGCGCAGGAATGGGAAGCATATTCATCACCGCCAGATTGATGGCGATAAAAGCCGCCAGATAGGCGATTCGGGAAAACGCCATCTGGGCGGTGGCTGAGGATGCACCGGTTTCCGCGATAACGGAAACGATTCCCACAGGCCCGCTCATGTCATTGACACTGACCAGTCCCCGCACCAGATCGGACAGGCTCATCCAGATCATGCGCACAAAATCCAGTGCTGTATACCATGTCTGCTTCAGCACCAGTCCCGGCGTGCTTACCGCGGACTTGAACACCAGTCCATAGCGGTAGACTGTTTTTCCGTTTTCCGTAAAGGCCTGTTTGACCAGAGGGGTATCCTCCAGCTCCACAGTCTGCCCGTCCCGCAGGACGGTCAGGTCATAGACACCGGTGTTATTACGAGAGAGAAGCAAACTGATGTCGGAATACAGATACACCCGCCGTCCGTCGATCTCATGCAGGGTATCTCCGGGCATAAGCCCGGTCTGCTCGGCAATGGCGCTGCCGGGATAAAACTCCTGAATTTCCGTGGTGGAAAAGCCCGCCACAGTGGAATACAGAATAACCAGCACCAAAAGACCGGTCAAAAAATTCATGGCAGATCCCGCGACCAGAATAATGGCTTTCTGCCACACCTTTGCATTGGAAAAGGCTCTGGGATCATCGCTGTCCTCATCCTCCCCTTCCATGGCGCAATATCCGCCAATGGGGATACAGCGCAAAGAATAGGTAGTCTCCCCCACAGTCTTGCGAAAAAGCGCAGGACCCATGCAGACGGCAAATTCATTGACCCGCACGCCAAAGAGCTTGGCGGTGAGAAAATGCCCCAGTTCATGGGTGAGAATCAGCACACCGAAAATCAGAATCGCCAGAAGAATATACAA
>JAZSAW010000040.1:0-6327 GCA_045602105.1 Candidatus Avilachnospira sp. | reverse complement strand
AGTCCTTGGAGCAGATGTGGCTTCTTTTGGGGGATACGGTGCGTACACCGGAGGAATTTGAAAAGCTCTATCGGACTGTACTTTCCCAGTATCAGGTAGGTACGATTCCTGCGGGAATCGACCAGATCTATGTGGGTTCGGTCATGCAGATGCGCCAGAAGCAGGTGCGCTATCTGCTGATTTTGGGTGCAACTGACGGTAGCTTCCCGGTCTATCAGACAGGCGAGGGTCTGCTGACAGAGGCAGAGCGGAAACAGCTTATGGCTCAGGGGGTGTCCCTTGCGCCTTTGCGGGCTGACCAGATGGACAGGGAGATGAGCAGAATCTATTCTGCCATGTCCGCGCCTACGGACAGCCTGTGGATGTCCTGCGCCGGAAATCAGCCTGCGTGGATATTTCGCCGTGCGGAGGAGATATTCCCCGAATCGGTGCAGAAAGAGGAGGGGGAACTGTTTCTGGATGTGCCCTCTCTGGCCGCGTGGCGATTGCGCCATGGGGATGACAGCGACCTGTCTTTGCCCCAACTGGAACATTGGGAGCAGAGCCTTCGGCAGCTGCGGGATTATGATTTTACCCCCCTGTCCCGTCAGACTGTGGAGGGGCTTTACGGCAGGCAGATCTCCCTGTCTGCGTCCAGAATCGACAAATACGCCGCCTGTCGGTTTGCGTTCTTCCTTGCCTACGGTCTTAAGGCACAGCCCCGCCGTCAGGCAAAGCTTGATCCCTCTGCCTTTGGCACATTTGTCCATGAGGTACTGGAAAAGACCGTCTTGCGGGTAAAGCAGGAGGGAGGCTTCCGGGAAATTTCTCCCGATCGCCTGATGGAGATCGCCATGGAGGAGATCGACCGCTACGCCCGGGAGCATTTCCCGGAGCAGGCACAGCGGGAGGCGTACTTATTCCGCCGTTCCCAGGCGGAGATACTGGACATTGTCCGGGATCTGGGAGAAGAACTGCGCCACAGTGGCTTCCAGCCTGCCAGCTGTGAGTTGGCCTTTGCCCGGGATGGACAGCTTCCGCCGGTGGTGGTGGAGGGGCAGGAGGCATCCTGTCAGGTCAGCGGGTTTGTTGACCGGGTGGATCTGTATGAAGAAAACGGCATGACCTATGTCCGGGTGGTGGACTATAAGACTGGACATAAGGACTTTGATTATACGGACATTCTCAACGGAGCGGGTCTGCAGATGCTCATCTATCTCTTTGCCCTGAAGCAGTACGGTGCAGAGTATTACGGGGCGGAGCAGTTGATCCCCGCGGGTGTTTTGTATGTCCCTGCCCGCAAGGAATATTCCCTGACGCCTCCCATGCCCTCCGATGAGCTGGTGGAGGAAAAGCACCGGGAGGAACGCCGTCGCCGGGGACTGGTCAGGCAGGAACTTCCCCTGCTTTCTGCTATGGAGGAAGATCCGGAAAATCCCCGGTTTATGCCTTATGCCATGGGCAAGGATGGTCCAGAGGGCGATTTGGCAGACGGACGGCAGATGCAACTTCTGGAGGAGCATGTCCTGCGTACCCTCAGAGCCATGACGGACAGCATCGCCTCCGGCGATGTCGCGCCCGATCCCATTATTCGGGGGCAGGATTCCTCCTGTCGATTCTGCGATTATCAGACCCTTTGCCACATGGATCTGTGCGGTCGAACGATCCGGCCTATGGCGTCCACTACGGCAGAAAAATTTTGGGAAAAACTACAGCAGGAGGTGAAGCAGGATGTCTGAGATCAAATTGACCCCCTCCCAGCGGGCAGTAGTGGAAGACCGTGGCGGTGCGCTTCTGGTATCCGCGGCCGCCGGCTCCGGCAAGACTAAGGTACTGGTGGACAGACTTTTGCTTCGCATCTGTGACCCGGTGAGCCCCTGTAATATCGACGATTTTCTGGTCATCACCTATACCAAGGCTGCGGCAGCGGAGCTGCGGATGAAAATTGCTCAGGCCCTCAGTGAGCGCCTGTCCCGTGAGCCGGGAAACCGCCACCTGCAGCGGCAGTTAAACCGGATCTATCTGGCGGAGATCTCCACTGTTCACGCCTTTTGCGCCACATTATTGCGTACATATGCCCATTTGCTGGACATTCCCGGGGACTTCCGGGTGGCTGAAGAAGCAGAGAGCCGGGTCATGCAGGAACAGGTCTTGCAACGCCTTTTGGAGCAAAGCTATGCCCAGGCTGATCCGGAGTTTCTGGCTATGGTGGAAGCCTTTGGCTACGGACGGGATGACCGCCGTTTACCGGAGACCATCAAAATGGCACACCGGCAGATGCGCTGCCGGGCAGACATGGAGGGCTGGCTGAAGAAAAACCAGGAAATTTTAGACATGACCCAGTATGCCGATGCCTCCCAGACCCCTTGGGGCGAGTATCTTCTGGCGGAGTTCCGGGAGTTTTTGTCCCGGCAGATCAGTGTCATGGAGGCCGGTCTGGAGGAAATGGCGGGATACCCCAATATCCAGAAGGGTCTCGAAGGGTGTTTTCTGGAAAATTTGGCGCAGCTGCGCCGTCTTCTTGCCTGCAAGACCTGGGACGAGCTGGTGGATCACCGCATTGAAAACTTCGGTCGGGCAGGTGCGGTCCGTCAGCCGGAGGATGGGCTGGTAAAAGAGCGAATCAGTAAAATTCGCACCAACTGCTGGAAAGAGCTGAGTAAATGGCAGGAGCAGTTTTTTGCCCATTCTCAGGAGATTATGGAAGACCTGTCGGCTACCGCAGCCGGCGTGCAGGCTCTGCTTTCCTACGCCAAGACCTTTGACAATGCCTATGCGCAGGAGAAAAAACAGCGAAAAATACTGGACTTTTCTGATCTGGAGCATTTGGCCATTCGCCTGCTGACTGATTCTTATACTCGTGAGCCCACTGCTATCGCCCGGGAGATCGCCGGGCGTTATGTGGAGATCATGGTGGACGAATATCAGGATTCCAATGAGGTGCAGGACACCATTTTTGAAGCGGTCTCTCAAAAGGGACAAAACCGCTTTATGGTGGGCGATGTGAAGCAGTCCATTTACCGCTTCCGTCTGGCAGAGCCGGAGCTGTTTCTGGAGAAGTACCGGGCTTATCCCCCGGTAGAGGAGGCAAAGGCAGGAGAGCCCAGGAAGATTCTCCTTTCGGAGAACTTCCGTTCCCGCCGGGAGGTACTGTCTGCCTGTAATCAGGTCTTTGGTCTGGTCATGCGTCAGGCGGTAGGCGATCTGGATTACACGGACGAGGAAGCCCTGAAGCCGGGCAGACCGTTCCCGGAACTGCCGGATACCCCTGTGGAGCTTCATTGCCTGACCCATGCCCAGCCGTCAGAGGATAAGGTCTCTCTGGAAGCGGAATATGTGGCAAAGCGGATACGGCAAATGCTGGATGACCGCACGCTGATCACGGACGGAGAAGGTCTGCGTCCCATGGAGGCAGGGGATGTGGTGATTCTCATGCGCTCGTTGTCCTCCACGGCGGAGGTCTACCTGCAGGCTTTGGGTCAGCAGGGGATACCTGCGGTCTGTGAGCGGGGAGGAAGTTTGCTGGATAGTTCCGAGGTGCAGATTCTGGTCGCGCTTTTGCAGGTGCTGGACAATCCCCATCAGGACATTCCTTTGCTGACGGTGCTGGGAAGCCCGGTCTTTGGCTTTACCCCGGATCAGCTGGCTCTGCCCAGAACGGAAAACCGCAGGGAGGATTATTACGATACCATCCGCAACCGTCCGGAATTTCAGGAAGTGCTGGGCGTACTGGATCAGTTGCGGGAGGATGCCAGATGGATGAATCTCCATCAGCTGGTGGACAGCGTGTTCCGCCGGACAGGCTTCTTGCCGGTGTTTGCCTCTATGGATGACGGTCTGCGCCGGGAGCGGGATCTGATGGCGTTCCGCAGTGTGACGGTATCCTTTGAAGCTACCGGAGCAAGGACGCTGGCGCAGTTTTTGTGGTATCTGCAGGAGCTGAAGGACAGCGGAGGAAATCTTCCCAGACCCCAGATGGCGGCGGAAAATGCTGTGCGTATCATGACCGTTCACAGCTCCAAGGGTCTGGAATTCCCGGTGGTGTTTCTCTGCGACCTGTCCAGAAAGATCAATCTGCAGGATATGCAGGATGCCATTTTGGTGGATAATGAGCTTGGCGTAGGCTGTAACCGAGTGGATCAGCGCAGATATGTCCGCTATCCCACCTTGGCCAAGCGGGCGATCATCCATAAAAAGACCAAGGAAGCAGTATCCGAGGAATTGCGGGTACTGTATGTGGCTATGACCCGGGCAAAGGATCGGCTGGTCATGACCTATTACAGCCGGTATCTGGTATCGGAGCTGAAAAGTATCAATGCCCTGCTGACATGGCCGTTGTCCGATGATCTGTGCGCTTCTGCCAGAAGTCCCGGCAGGTGGATACTTATGTCCGCTCTGTGCCGAATTGAGGCAGGGGAGCTGTTTGTTCAGGCAGGAAACAATTCCGTCAGCCGGGTGTGGGAGGATACCTGGAAGATCAGCTTCCGGGATCTGGAGCGGGAAACTGTAGCCCGGGGACGGGTGATGCCTGTCATGGCCGGCAGGAAGTCGGCAGATGCCCGGGCTGTGGAGCTTCTGCAATATACCTATCCCTACCGGGAAGTCAGTGATGTGGCAGGAAAGCTGACGGCAACTCAGCTTAAGGGACGTAAACAGGATCAGGAAGTGGCTGATGGGGCTACGGAACTGCCCCGCCGGTCGGCCTATCAGTTCCGCAGACCGGATTTTCTGACTCATGCCATGACCGGGGCGGAGCGGGGAACGGCGACCCACCTGTTTTTGCAGTTTGCCGATTATCACGCCTGTCAGGACTTGAAAACCATCCGGCAGGAGCAAGAACGGCTGTGCCGGGAGGAGTTCCTGACCCGCCAGCAGGCAGATGCCGTCCAGCCGGAGCAGATCCTGCGCTTCTTCCGCTCGGAACTGGGACAGTGGTTGTTGGGTCAGCAGGTCAGGCGGGAATTTAAGTTCTCCATACTGGTGGACGCTGTGGAATACGGCCTGGATGCTTCCGGTGAGCAGGTGATGCTGCAGGGCGTGGTGGACTGCTTTGTGGTGGAAGATGACGGCCTGACTATACTGGATTTCAAAACAGACCGCACACCTGATCCGGAACTGTATCGGGGTCAGCTGGAAGCCTACGGAGAAGCCCTGTCCAGGATATATCAAAAGCAGGTAAAGGAGAAGATTTTGTACTTCTTTGCCACAGGTGATCTTGTGCGCCTGTAGAACTGAAAAAAGAGATTGACAAATTCCGCTACCGGTGATATGATATCGGGGCTGTTGTGAAACAGCCACTTGCGCGAGTGGTGGAATTGGCAGACTCGCTAGATTCAGGTTCTAGTGTCCACTCCGGACGTGCGGGTTCAAGTCCCGCCTCGCGCACCAAAAAGAAAGGCACCCGTCGGGGTGCCTTTTTTCTTGTCCTGTACATTTTGTTGGACTTCGGATATAATATAATCGAACCCAAAGGGGGTATACGATGGATTGGAAATATTGCGTTGTTGGAAATATTAAGACAACACATTTTGATGAGGATGGAACTCTTCGATATGGAACACCCGCTTTTGCCGGTGGAACTAAAGTATACCTGAGTGGAAGACTTTGGGACAGGACAATGACACATATTGATGCGCTGGGTCTAAGTAGGGGAAAACACTTGCAGGTAAACTGGACAGATGTTACCTTAATTGAAAATATAAGATGTCAAAAGGTGTTTCATCCTAAGATTTTGGAGATTATGGACAACTTTGAGTTTCGTGATTGTTGGTGGGGGAAAAGTAAATCCGAAAGAGCAGATGCAGAAGATTTTGTAAATTGGTGGAATGGTGAACGAAATGAAAAAGCTCTACGATAAAAGTGAGCTGGCCTTTGCTTTGCTGTGGATTGGTATCTACTGCGTGGGCATGTCCGTTTTTGATGAGATTTCCCGCAGTATCGGTGTGGAAAGCTCTGCTTCGGCAGTATTCGCGGTGGCTGCCGGCCTTTTCCTGTATTTCTGGCTGAAGAAGCACGACAAGCTGGAACGATTTGGACTGTGTAAATCTGTAGTCCCCGCAAAGGCATTTCTGTTCTACATACCGCTGATCGTCATTACCAGCCAAAATCTTTGGGTTGGTGTGGAACTACGTTATGATGCCTTGGGTACGTTGTGTTTTATCGTCAAGATGCTCTGCGTCGGCTTTCTTGAGGAACTGATTTTTCGGGGATTCCTGTTCAAGGCTATGTCCTGCGACAGCATCAAGTGGGCAGTGGTGGTCTCCAGCGTCACCTTCGGTCTGGGGCATATTATCAATCTAATTAATGGCAGCGGTATGGGTGTAGTGGAAAATCTGGTGCAGATCTTCT
>JAZSAW010000039.1:0-20509 GCA_045602105.1 Candidatus Avilachnospira sp. | reverse complement strand
GCCGATGACCTTGTTCATGGAGGTAGAGCCGTCTGTTGCTACGGCTTGCTTGTTTGCACTGCAACCGGCAAGGGTGCATACCAGTAAAGTGAGTGCTGTGAGTAAGCGGATGATTTTCTTCATGCTGTATATCTCCTTTGGTCTTTGTTTTGCTTACGGCTATATCCTAAGTCTTACCGGTAAAATCCATAAGCAAACCCATGTAAAATCCGGGTAAAATCAGCCGGTCACAGTCCATCGTAAAAAGGGAACGGCGTAAGCCGTTCCCTGAGAAAAAGATCAATTACAAGAGCCTACGGTACGGTAACAGCCGGTACAGCTGTCCTGAGGCTGAACGCAGGTATCGTTGCGACCGGGGAAGAATGCGTCTACGGGGAAGTCGATTCTGCCGAAAATATCGCAGGGGCTCTCTGCACCGCCCACATTGCCCGTATCACTGCATACCTTGGTGGGGATGCAGTAATCGAAGCTGGGGATGAGAAGCTGGGTGTCCCGCTCCAGACGGATGATGGAGAACTGGCCGATGGTCACCAGCAGTCTCCGGCACTCCCCGGACAGGACCAGCTCATCGTCAAACCAGCACAGGACGCACTGAGGCAGGTCGGTCAGGTCGGGACAGCAGTTGCACACGCAGTTGCAGCTGTCCACCACGTTGGAAGCCAATACCATGGGGTCAACGACTTCCACCACGGCATTGGGCATATTGCAGGCGCGCTGCTTGCAGTCGCACATGGTGCTGGTAAAGACCTTGGCGTTGCCGTCGCCACCGAAGAGCAACGCCCGCTTGGAAAAGACCGCCAGACCGTAGACGGTCACAGGACGGTTACTGCCGACGGTGACATCTGCCACCACCCGGTAGTAGAAGGTGATGTCCAGCGTGAAGAAACCGGTGTTGTAGGGCACGGCCTCCACCTGAATGTCAGTGTGGATCAGTTCCACGCAACGGGCACGGGCGGTTGCGCACCGATCCAGAATGGCTTGGGAATCTCGGGTTAAGTAGACACGGAGATCTTCGATGCAGTCCTTGTCTCTGCAAGCATCCATAACCTTTTTGGTGTGGATACACACGGCCTCACGGATGCCGGAAAGATCACAGGCCGGAGTTTGGTCAGGCATGGGTTTACCTCCTATGGAATGGGTAAGCCGGATGCAAAAGGACATTCGGCTTTCATCACAGTTTATGCAAGGCCGACTTTTTGTGTTCCCATAGGGAAATTCCTGCCGGAAATCTTGCCTGAGAGAGTTTCCTGTGATAAAATAGGAGAAACTATAAAATGGAGAGGTATGCCTGCCAATGAAGATCGATGTGATGGGCGTTCAATTTGATAATGTGACCATGGACGAGGCTGTGGAGCAGGCTCGGCTCATGTTGGCAAGACCGGGCGCGGAGTATGTGGTGACCCCCAACTCCGAGATCGTCTACGAGGCCATGCACAGCTCCCGGCTCAAAGACCTGCTGGGCGGCGCGTCTTTGGTGTTGCCCGATGGGGCGGGTGTCGTCCTTGGGGCAAAGATCTTGGGCACGCCTCTGAAGCAGAAGGTGGCAGGCGTGGACTTTGCCGACCGGCTTCTGGGCCTGCTGGCTGAGACCGGCGGGTCAGTATACCTGCTGGGCGGAAAGCCCGGTGTGGCGGAGCTGGCGGCGGAAAAAATGCTGGAAAAGCATCCCGGCCTGACCATTGCCGGCCTGGCAGACGGATATTTTAAGGACGAAGCCCCGGTAGTGGAGAAGATCAATCAGTCGGGGGCGGATGTGCTGTTTGTGTGCCTTGGCGCACCCAAGCAGGAAACATTCATGGCAGAGCATCAGGACGAACTTCAGGTACGGCTCATGGCCGGTCTGGGCGGTAGTCTGGATGCCTTTGCCGGAACGGTCAAGCGTGCCCCCAAATGGATGATTCGATGCTCTCTGGAGTGGCTCTACCGGCTGATTCAAGAGCCCAAGCGCTTTAAGCGGATGTTACGCCTGCCGAAATTTCTGTGGGCAGTGGTTTGCAGACGGCTGACCTGCCGTAAGCATGGATAGGAGGAAACCATATGGTCGTCATTTTGTTGGGAAAAGGCTTTGAGGAGATCGAGACCGTCGCCCCCTGCGATATTCTCCGCAGAGGCGGACTGGATGTCCGTCTGGCGGGTATCGGCGGACTGGATATGACCGGCAGTAACGGCATTACCCTGCGGGCAGACTGCTTCGTGGAGGAGATCGACCCTGCCGAGGTGGAGCTGTTGATGCTTCCCGGCGGTCTGGGAGGTGTGGCCTCTATGGAAGGCAGTCAGGTAGCCATGGAGCTGATCTCCGCGGTTTATGCCCGTGGCGGTCTGGTGTCTGCCATCTGCGCCGCCCCTACGGTGCTGGCCAAACTGGGCATCACCGATGGAAAGCGCGCCACCTGCTATCCCGGCATGGAGGAGCAGATGGGCAGTGCCTCCATGACCCCTGCAGGAGTCGTGACAGACGGCACAGTATGTACCGGGCGAGCCGCCGGATCTGCTCTGGATTTCGGCTATGCCCTTTTGGCACAGCTTCGCGGGGAAGAAACCGCACAGCGGGTGCGTAAGGCTATGGTCTACGGACAGGAAAAGGAGGAAAGCCATGTCTGAACAGGATTTTCGCGATGAATCTCTGGACGAACTGCTTTCCAGCGTAAAGGAAGATCTGTCCCAGGGCACACCTATGGCTACCCCTGAGGATTTTCAGCCGGAACTGCCGGCGGAGTATGCCGATCTGGTCTCCGAGGATGAAATTGCACCGCAGGAGGATAGTCGGGGCATGGGCGGGGTATCCAAGGCCCTGATCTATGTGGCGTCGGTCTTGGTGGCAGCCATTTTGCTGGCGGTCTTTGCATGGAAGTGCGCCGATGAGGTCTGCGCCCTGACCGCGCAGGAGGAGATCATCACAGTCACCGTGGAGGAAAACGCCCGCATGGGCGAGATCACCCAGACCCTGAAGGATACGGGGCTCATTGAGTACAAGTGGCTCTTTAACCTCTACTGCATGATCTCCAACGCGCAGGAAAAGATCGATCCCGGCACTTACGAGCTCAACACGGTCTATGACTATCGGGCACTGGTCTACGGCATGATCGAGACCGGAGAAAACCGGGCGACCCGCATGGTCACCATCCCCGAAGGCTATGAGCTGGACGATATTTTTGCCCTGCTGGAACAGCAGAAGGTCTGCGACCGGGAAAGCCTGCAGGAGGCGGCGGCCAATTATCCCTATGACTACTGGTTTTTGGAGGAGCTTCCCTATGGCGACTACCGCCGTCTGGAGGGCTATTTGTTCCCGGACACCTATGAATTCTATGTGGACGACAACGCGGAAAACGTCCTGAGCAAGTTCCTGAAAAACTTCGACCGCAAGGTGGATGAGCAGATGCAGGCGTCTCTGAAAGCCCTGAATCTCCGTCTGGAAAAGCAGATGGAGGCCGGAGGATTTACAGAGGAGGAGATACAGGCAGGACAGCTCTCCTTCCACGATGTGGTCATCGTGGCCTCTCTGGTGGAAAAGGAAGCCGTAGGTGCGGTGGAGAGCGGAGAGATCGCGTCGGTCATCTATAACCGCCTGTGCAGTAAACTCTATCCCTGCCTGAATATCGACGCTACGATCCAGTATGTCCTGCCGGAGCGGAAGGATGTGCTGACCAATGCCGATAAGGCCACCATCAGCCCCTATAACACCTACACCAATGCCGGTCTGCCCATCGGGCCCATCGCCAATCCGGGCATGAACGCCCTGCGGGCAGCCCTGCATCCGGAAAATACCAATTATCATTTCTATGCCCTTGACCCCAGCGGTGTGCACCACTTCTCCGAAACGGTCTATGAGCATCAGATCTATCTGGAATCTCTGTTGGGTGAGGAGGAAGAGCCTCAGCCGGAAGAGCAGGAAGGGATAACGGAGGAAGCGGATGAACAGGAAGAAACCTGAGCTTTTGTGTCCCGCCGGTGACTGGGAGCGGTTACAGCTTGCCGTGGCCTACGGCGCGGATGCGGTGTATCTGGCGGGAACGACCTTTGGTATGCGCTCCTTTGCGGGGAATTTTACCCCGGAGGAGCTGCCCAAGGCGGTGAAATTCGCCCATGACCACGCAGTCCGTGCCCATGTGACCGTCAATACCATGCCCCGAAATGAGGAAGTGGCGGAGCTTCCGGCGTGGCTGGAGCTTCTGGATGACGCCGGGGTGGACGCCCTGATTTTGGCGGATCTGGGAGCGTTTCAGATGGCAGGACGCTACGCGCCCCACTGTGAACGGCATATTTCCACCCAGCAGTCCATCGCCAATTATGCCTGCGCCCAGGCGTGGTACGATCTGGGGGCAAAGCGGGTGGTGCTGGCACGGGAACTGTCCCTGAACGAAATTCGGGAAATTCGCCAAAAGGTCTCCCCGGAGCTGGAACTGGAGACCTTCTGCCACGGCGCTATGTGCGTCAGCTATTCCGGACGGTGTCTGCTGAGCAATTATATGACCGGGCGGGACTCCAACCGGGGCGCCTGCGCCCAGCCCTGCCGGTATCAGTACACCCTCATGGAAGAAAAACGCCCCGGGGAGTATTTCCCTGTCTTTGAGGACGCCCGGGGCACGTACATCATGAACTCCCGGGATATGTGCATGATCGACCATCTGGACGATCTGATGGACGCGGGGGTGGACTGCCTGAAGATCGAGGGCAGAGCCAAATCCGGCTACTATGCCGCCATCGTTACGGGCGCGTATCGCCATGTGCTGGACGATGTGGCGGCGGGACGGCCTGTTGACCCGGTGTGGCGGGACGAGGTGGAGCACGTTTCCCATCGCCCCTATGCCACGGGATTTTTCTACGGACAGCCGGGTCAGTACACGGAAAACGGCAGGTATCTCCGGGACTGGCAGATCTGCGCCGTGGTGGAGAGCTGTGACGCAGACGGCAACGCGGTGCTGAGCCTGCGGAATAAATTCTCCGCCGGAGATACGGTGGAGATCGTCGGACCGGACTGCAAGCCCTTTGCCCTGACGGTGCCGGTCATGGAGGATATGGAGGGTCAGCCCCTCACTGAGCCCAGAACGCCCCAGAGCCGTTTTCGTATGAAACTGCCCTGCCCGGTACCGGAACTGTCCTTTGTGCGCCACGCCGTTGAACTTTCCGCAAAAGATTGATTTTCCCTTGGGCACTTTGGCTGAAAACAGAAAAGAAATCTGATTGGAATTTTACAAATATTTTTATATCGATACTTGAATACGAATTCAACAAATGGTATAATCACATAGAATCAAACGAACTGTGTTTTCGTGTTATAAGGAGAAAAAGTATGAGCAAAGTAACGATCATCGGCGCAGGCAGCGTTGGCTCTGCCATTGCCAACGATATGGTGACCATGGGTATGGCCACGGAAATCGTTTTGGTGGACGTGAACAAGGAGAAGGCTTTTGGCGAAGCTCTGGATATTTATCAGGGTATCAGCTTCTGCTCTCCCGCCATTGTCCGCAGCGGTGATTATTCTGCCGCCGAGGGCTCTGATATTGTCATCATCACCTCCGGCATTGCCAGAAAGCCCGGCCAGAGCCGTCTGGAACTGGCGCAGACCAACGTGAACATCCTCAAAAGCATCGCACCCCAGATCACCGCAGTCTGCCCCGATTCCATCTACATCATCGTGTCCAACCCTGTGGACGTGCTGACCTATGTGTTCCATAAGGTCTCCGGTATCCCCGAAAATCAGATCATCGGCTCCGGCACTGTTCTGGATACCGCCCGTCTGCAGTCTGCGCTGGCCAAGCGTTTCCACATCAGCCCCAAGAACGTCCATGCTCATGTCTACGGCGAGCACGGCGATTCCTCTTTTGTGCCCTGGTCTCTGGCGACCATCGCCAACAACCATATCGACAAGTTTGCCAAGTCCGTCCCCCACGATGAGATCGATTGGAAAGAGGGAGACCATGAAGCCATGGAGGAGTTTGTCCGTACCTCCGGCGCAACGGTCATCAAGTCCAAGGGCGCGACCTTCTATGCCGTGGCCATTTCCGTGTGCCACATCTGCAAGTGCATCTTCTCCGGCGCAGGCACTGCCCTGTCCGTTTCCACCATGATGCACGGTGAGTACGGCGTGGAGGATGTCTGCCTGAGCACTCTGGCCATCGTGGACCGTCAGGGCGTCCGTGGCAAGATCCTCAACACCCTGACCCCTGAGGAAGAGGTCAAGTTCCAGAACAGCGCCGCCAAGCTCAAGGAAGTCATCTCCCAGTTGGAGATCTGATTTTGCATTTATCAAACAGCAAAACTGACCTGCGATTATCCGCAGGTCAGTTTTTGTATGTGCAGGCAGTTCTACGCGGTAGGCAATAGCAAGTAAGCGCGTGGGAGGGGGTCGTAGGGGGAGCGCGACCCGGAGCGGTCTCCCCCTACGATCTTTTTCATCCAATGCTTTTGTGATCGGACAAAAGCATTGGCCGTCGGAGACTGAAGGCATCCGCCAATGGCGGATACCTTCATGATAACCAATGGGCACTGAAAGTGTGTGTTTTTTCTTGTGCCTTCTCCGGGATTTTGCTATACTGAAAAAAAGGAGGCGTGGAAATGGGAAAAATTCACCTCAACACCGATGCGGAACTGGTGCGGGCTGTCCGGGAGGGCTTGACCCGTACCGGAGGCTACTGCCCCTGCCGACTGGAGCGGACAGAGGAAAATAAGTGTATCTGTCAGGAATTTCGCAAACAGGTGGAAGACCCCAATTACGAGGGGTATTGCCACTGTATGCTGTATTATACGGAAAAATAAGGAAACCAAAATAACCCCAATTTCGTCTGGATAGATAAAGGGAAGGAGGGATGGCTGTGGAAGATTCCGCCATCATCGACCTGTATTGGGCCCGTCAGGAGCGGGCGTTGGAGGAGACCGCTGGAAAATACGGCGGATACTGCCGGTCCATTGCCTGCAATATCCTGTTTAGTCCTGAGGACGCGGAGGAATGTGTCAATGACACATGGCTCAGGGCGTGGAACGCCATGCCACCTCAACGCCCCAAAATATTGAGTGCCTTTCTGGGGAAGATCACCCGAAACCTCTCCTTGGATCGGTATAAGCACAGCCACGCGGAAAAGCGCGGTGGTGGTCAGCTTCCCATAGCGTTGGAGGAGCTGGGAGAGTGTATCTCCGGAAAAGACTGTGTGGAAGAGGAACTGGAACTGCGGGAGCTGAGCCGTCTGCTGGACACCTTTTTGCGCCAACTTCCGCAGCGGGAGTGCTGTATTTTCCTGCGCCGGTACTGGTTTGTGGAGAGTATCGGGGAGATCGCCCGCCGGTATGCCATGGCGGAGGGCAGTGTGAAATCCACCCTGTTCCGTACCCGGCGTAAGCTCCGGGAATATTTGGAGAAAGCGGGGGTGACGGCATGAGAGCGGAAGATTTGATTCGGGCTTTGGGAGATGTGGGGGATGACCTGATTCAGTTGGCTCAGAGCAAAAAGACAGTCAGCCCGTGGAAAAAATGGGTCTCTCTGGCCGCCTGCACGGTGCTGGTGATCAGCCTTGGAATGTTGACCCTGCCCTATTTCCCCATGGGTTGCGGGGCTTCTTCAGAAGAACCGCAAGCCCCTGATCTTCAGGCAGATATGGAGTATGTGGTTTCGGAATCCGAGGCCGAGGAAGCCCCCATGGAATCCCCTGTGGAGGACAAGGAAACCGGATCGGGCGAGACAGAGGGAGCGGTGGAAGCTTCCATGGAGGCTCAGGTGCGCCTTGCCGTGGAAACAGACGATACGCAGTGGCTTCTGGAGACCTTTGTCAAGCCCAGGACGGAAGGAAACTGGACGCTGGAAAAGGCCACCTACGCGGATGACCTGCTGTGCCTGTGGCTTCTGCCACCGGAGGAAGAGCAGGTTTCCGGTGCGGTATCCAACCAGTGGATCATGACCGTCTGGGTCAAGGACGACCGGTGGGCATACCGGGTATTTGACAGCGCAGGATAACAAAAAAGGAACGGCTTGTGCCGTTCCTTTTTTATCGCTGCTTATCCAGTTCCTTTTTGACGATCTGGGACAGCAGTTCCTGACCCTCGGTGGTGCGAAGGACATCCAGAATCTCTGCCCGGAGGGTATCGTGAAACGCCTTATTGCTCAGCAAGGATGCCAGAAGCGCACCCTGCTGACCGGAGGCCGGCTGGGGCTTGGGCGGTGCGGGCGCGACCCGGCGTGCCGGGACATTCGGGGCGTCATCCGCTTCGGACAGGGCGGTGGTCATCCAGTTGGACATACTGGTGGGATCGTCGCTCTCACCCCGCAGATATTCCACAGATACGCCGAAATATTGGGCGATCTTCGCCTGTTGCTCCTTGGTGGGAGTCTGCCGTCCCGTTTCAAATTTTTCCATGGCGTTGCGGGGCAGACCAAGCGCCGTGGACAGGGCAGGGCGGGTCAGCCCTTTTTCCGTGCGCAGGGCCTCCATTCTCTGTGCCAGTGTAACCATAACTTCCTCCTGAGGGTATTTTTCTCTATTTTAACACAAACCACCCAAAAGAACAATGGAAACAAGGCTTCCGGGGGAACATAAACATTGCGCGACGGCGAGAATAATGATATAATATCCTGAATCGATATAAAATGGATGGAATTTGCCGTGAAGTTTGGAATCTGGAATATTGCGACAGCAGAACAACGAGCCACCGCCCTTCTGTAGCAGGCGGGCTATTCTCCCCTGACCGCCCGTGTCCTGTGTGGTCGTGGCTATGACAGTCCCGAAAAAGCCGAGGCCTTTCTCCGGGGTGGCGAAGCTATGCCCGATCCTCTGGAACTCAAGGAGATGGACAAGGCCGCCCAGCGTATCCGCCGGGCACTGTGGCAGGGGGAGCATATTGCCGTTTTCGGCGACTACGATGTGGACGGCATCACCGCCACCTGCCTGCTGACGGAGTTTCTCCGCAGTCAGGGCGGGCGGGTCAGTCCCTATATCCCCGGACGGATGGAGGAGGGCTACGGACTCAATGCGCCCGCCATCGCCATGCTCAAGGAGCAGGGCGTCAGCCTGATCGTTACTGTGGACTGCGGAATCACCGCCAACCGGGAAGCGGATTATTGCCGGGAGATCGGAGTTGACCTGATCATCACCGACCACCATGAGTGCAAGGGCGATCTGCCCGATGCTGTGGCGGTCATCGACCCCCATCGGAAGGACCATACCTACCCCCATCAGAATTTGGCAGGTGTAGGCGTTGCCTTCAAGCTGGCTGCCGCCATTGTGGGCAGTCAGGAAGTGATTTTGGAGCGGTTTAGCGACCTGTTATGCCTTGGTACAGTGGCAGACGTCATGCCCCTGACCGGAGAAAACCGGGTGTTTGTCATGCGGGGACTACAGGCTCTCAGCCAAGCCCCCCGTCCCGGCATCGCCGCTTTGATGGCGGAGTGTGGCTGTGACGGCAAAGAGGTGACCGCATCCACCATCGGCTATACCCTTGCCCCCCGGATCAATGCCGCCGGGCGTATGGGCTGTGTGGAGGTCGCCACGGAGCTGATGCTCAGTCAGGATCCCGAGCGTACCGGGGAACTGGCCAGAGAGCTTTGCCGACTCAACCGCCAGCGTCAGGAAGTGGAAGCGGAGATCTATCGGGAAGCGGTGGAGATGCTTGCAGGCGAGAGCCAGCCCAAGGCCATCGTTCTGGCGGGAGAAAACTGGCATCAGGGCGTGGTGGGCATCGTGGCCTCCCGTCTGGCGGAGGAGTACGGCTGTCCCGCCTATATGATCTGTCTGGACGGGGAGCATGGCAAGGCCTCCTCCCGGTCTTACGGAGGCTTCAATCTGTTCCGCTCTCTGGAACAGCTGTCCGATTTATTGGAAAGTTACGGCGGTCATGAGCTGGCGGCGGGCTTTACCATCAGCAGAAGTGCAATCGAGCCGTTCCGTCAGGCGGTACAGGCTCTGGCAGAGGAATTTGTGGCCAGCGGTCAGCAAAAGACCGCGCTGGAAATTGACTGCGCCGTTACGCCGTGGCTTCTTCGGGAGGACACGGTGCTGGCGCTCAGTCAGCTTGAGCCCTGCGGGGCAGGCTGTCCCAAGCCTCTGTTTTATATGGACAGGCTTACTGTGGAACAGCTTTCGGAGGTAGGCGGAGGAAAGCACCTGCGTCTGCGACTGGGTCGTGACGGCATGAGCTTCGGCGGGATATTCTTCTCCACCACGGCTCTGCGCTCCGGCATCGCTCAGGGCGACCGGGTAGAGATCGCCTTTACGCCCCAGATCAATGAATTCCGCGGACAGCGGACAGTCCAGCTCAATCTGGTAGACATCCGTCCTGACCGGGAAAACCGGGACTGGGCAGGGCAGGACAGGGCACTGGTGGAGCGTTTCGGACAGGGCGACTGCCTGACCGAAGAGGAAGCCGGCCTGCTTCTGCCCCAGCGGGAGGATTTTGCCGCCCTGTGGCGGTATCTCTCCGCCCAGGAGGCAGGAGAGCTTCGGGAGGAGCTGGCATGCCTGAGCCGGAAGCTGACCCGCCAGAGCGGGCGTGTGTTCCGTCCCGGACGGCTGTGGATCTGCCTGCAGGTCTTGCAGGAGCGGGAACTGCTGACCCTGCGCCTCCGGCGGGGCTGTGCCTACATAAGCCTGAAGCAGTCTGCCGGAAAGGTGGATCTTCAGCAAAGCCCCATTTTACAACAACTTACCCAGCAGAAAGGCGGTGGCTGACGTGGAAACTGCGGAAGCCCGTTATCAATCTCTCCTGCGTGCCATTGCACGGCAGGCACCCTCTACGGATATTGTACTGGTGGACAAGGCCTACCGCTTTGCCGACCAGAAGCACAAAAGTCAGCTCCGCAAAAGCGGAGAGCCCTATATCATCCATCCTCTGGCTGTGGCGGAGATCGTGGTGGAGATCGGTCTGGATACCGATGCCATTCTGGCGGCTTTGCTTCACGACTGTCTGGAGGACACCGACGCCAGCTATGACGAGATCGTCAAGCTCTTTGGCCAGACTGTGGCGGAGCTGGTGGAGGGCGTCACCAAGCTGACCCGGGTGAATTATTCCACCACGGAAGAACAGCAGATGGAAAATCTGCGGAAGATGTTCATGGCCATGAGCAAGGACATTCGGGTCATCCTGATCAAGATCGCCGACCGCCTGCACAATATGCGGACGCTGGAATACCAGTCCTCCGCCAAGCAGGTGTCCAAATCCATGGAAACCATGGAGATCTATGCCCCTCTTGCCCACCGTCTTGGTATGCAGAAGCTCAAATGGGAGCTGGAGGATATTTCCCTGCAGTATCTGGATCCTGTCGGGTATCAGGACATCGTAGACCATCTGCAGGCCCATAAGGAAGCCGATGACCGCTTTATGGAGGTCATTCAGGACAAGATCATCCAGCGTCTGGAAGCTGTGGGTATCCACAGTAAGGTCTACGGACGGGTGAAGCACGTCAACTCCATTTACCGGAAGATGAAGGCCCAGAACAAGACCATCGAGGAGCTGTTCGACCTCTATGCCTTCCGGGCGATCGTGGATGATATTGCCGACTGCTATAACGTTCTGGGTCATGTCCATGACCTGTTCAACCTTGTGCCCGGACGGTTCAAGGATTATATCTCCACCCCAAAGCCCAATATGTATCAGTCCCTCCATACCACCGTTATCGGCGATCAGGGTATTCCCTTTGAGGTGCAGATCCGCACATGGAAGATGCACGAAACGGCGGAATACGGCGTTGCCGCCCACTGGAAGTATAAGCAGGGCGGTGTGGGCGCAGGAGAGGAAAAGGAATTTGAATGGGTGCGCCGTCTGCTGGAAAACCAGCAGGACACGGAGGCCGATGACTATATCCACTCTTTGAAGGTGGATATGTTCGATGATGAGGTCTTTGTCTTTACCCCCAAGGGGCGGGTCATCTCCCTGCCTGCCGGCTCGACTCCCATCGACTTTGCCTTTGCCATCCACTCTGCCGTGGGCAATGCCATGGTGGGCGCGAAGATCAATAACCGCATCGTCAGCTTTGACGCCCAGCTGAAAAACGGCGACATCGTGGAGGTGCTGACCTCCAAGTCCGCCAAGGGTCCCAGTCGTGACTGGCTGAAGATCTGCAAGAGCAATCAGGCGCGCAATAAGATCAAGCAGTGGTTCAAGAAGGAAAAGCGGGAGGAGAATATCCTCCACGGCAAGGCCAGCTTTGAGGGCGAACTGCGCCGGATGAGCGTTGATCCGGCGGTGATTCAAAGTGAGGAGATTCTGCCTACCATCCTGCGTAAGACCGGCTTCGATGAGCTGGACGATATGTATGCCGCCATCGGCTACGGCGGTCTGACCGCCGTCAAGTGTGTCAACCGCATCCGGGATGAGCTCCTCAAGGCCACCAAGGCCAACAAGGAGACCCCGTCTGCCAGACAGCCTCAGGCAGAGCAGAAAAAGCCCAATGTCACTGCCAATTCCGGGGTCATTGTGGAGGACATCGGCTCTTGTCTGCTGAAGTTTGCCCGTTGTTGTACCCCTGTGCCCGGTGATCCCATTGTGGGCTTTGTCACCAAGGGCTACGGTGTGTCCATCCACCGGCAGGACTGTCCCAATGCCGGAGAAGGTGTGAGAGACCGCGCGCCGGAACGCTGGGTCAAGGCGTTCTGGGCGGATTCCGCAGACGGCGAGCCCTTCGATACCTCTGTGGAAGTGGATTGCCGGGACAGAGACGGTCTGCTTCTGGATATGGCCATGGTCATGAGCGCCATGAAGGTGGGTATCAGCGAGATTTCCTGCCGTTCTACCACCGCCGGAATGGCGCTGGCCAGCCTGACCTTCCGGGTGAAGAATGTGGCGGAGCTGAACGCCGTCTGCGCCAAACTGCGTAATGTGCCCGGTGTGGAGCAGGTACGCAGAGGAAAATCCTGATCAGGGAGGAATGACCCATGAGAGCAGTTGTGACCCGTGTCCGGGAGGCCTCCGTGACCATTGACGGAGAAGTCACCGGGAAAATCGGAAACGGATTTCTCATTTTGCTGGGCATCACCCAGTCGGATACTCCCGATACCTGCCGGAAGCTGGCAGAGAAAGTCCTTGGCCTGCGGGTCTTTACGGACGAAAACGGAAAAATGAACAAAAGCCTGTCCGATGTGCAGGGGAGCGTTCTGGTGGTGAGCCAGTTCACCCTCTACGGCGATTGCAGTCATGGGCGCAGACCCAGCTTTCTGGCAGCCGCCGGACCTGAACAGGCTGTGCCCCTGTACGAGCAGTTTCTGGCGGAATGTGAACGGTTGGGCTATCCGCCCCAGCACGGCACTTTCGGGGCGCACATGCAGGTGGCGTCGGTGAATGACGGCCCTGTGACCCTCATTGTGGACACGGACGAACTGAAGTGACCGGGAAAGGAAGCATCATGGAACTGACCTGTATCCCTCTGGGACAACTGGGGGCGAACTGTTATATCGTAGCTGATGGGCAGACCAAGGCCTGCGCCGTGGTAGACCCGGGCGGACAGGGCAAGGAACTGGCCGACTGGCTGGAGAGCCGTGGGCTGACCCCCAAGGCGGTTTTCCTGACCCACGGTCACTATGACCACGTGGGAGGCACGGAGGCTCTGGCTATGGCTTATCCCGGTCTGCCGGTGTATCTCCACCCTGCCGATGGAGAGCTTACCCCGGAACTAAGCCGGGGTCTGTACTGGAACACCCCCTACGGCGAGGGTGATACCATCAACGTGGAGGGGCTGACCTTCCGGGTGCTCCATACCCCCGGTTCTGTGTGCCTGAAGGTGGAAAACACGTTGCTGACGGGAGATACCCTCTTTGCCGGCTCTTGCGGACGGACGGATTTTCCCGGTGGGAGTTGGACGCAGATGTTAAACTCCCTTGCCCGTCTGGCTGACCTGCCCGGTGCGTTGCAGGTGCTTCCCGGTCATGGAGAAGCCTCCGACCTAAGTGCGGAGCGGGCACAAAATCCCTATGTGAAAGAGGCTGTAAGCAGATGAAGCTGTACCTGAAGGGTCATACGGAGCTCTATGCTGTGGAACAGCTTCAGATGCAGCTCTTTCCCGATGAGCCCACGGAAACGGTCACCGAGCCCTTTGGCAGTGCCGATGGGGCAGTGTCTGCCCTTTCCGCGGGAAAAGTGTGGCTGACCGCCACAACTACCATCCGCCGGCAGGGGAAAACTGCCCGGGCGGTCAAACGCCTGCCGGTCTCCCAGCGGGACGATGTCCGTCTGCGCCGGAGAATCTTACAGCAGAGCTATTTTCTGGCGGCGACCCAGATTCTGGGCACGACCCCGCCATGGGGGGCACTGTCCGGTGTCCGCCCCACCAAGCTGTCCACCCAGCATATCCAGTCCGGCGGAACGGAGGCTTCTGCGGACCGGCTTCTGCGGGATGTGTATTTTGTCACGGAAAACCGCCGGAGGCTGTGTCTGGACTGCACCAAACATACCCTAGAGGCTCTGGAAAAGCAGGAAAAAAAGGACTTGTCCGTGTATATCGGCATCCCTTTTTGTCCCACCCGCTGTGCTTATTGCTCCTTTGTCAGCCAGTCCATTGAAAAGTTCGGCGCGTACCTTGCGCCCTATCTGGACGCCCTGATCAAGGAGATCGAATATACCGGAAAACTGTTAAAACGCTCCGGCTGGCGGATTCGTACCCTTTATATGGGTGGCGGAACGCCTACCACCTTGTCCACACCTCAGATGAAACGGCTTCTGGACGCCATCAACGAGCATTTCGACCTGTCCGGCTGTCTGGAATTTACCGTAGAGGGGGGACGGCCGGATACTCTGGATGCCGAAAAGCTCCGGGTCATCCGGCAGGGGGGCGCGGATCGCATGAGCATCAACCCCCAGACCATGTCCGATGGGGTCTTACGGCGCATCGGGCGCAGTCACTCCACCGCCCAGACCCTGCAGGCTTATGCCGACGCGGTGGAGGGGGGCTTTGACGGAATCAATATGGATCTCATCGCCGGACTGCCCGGCGATACGGTTGACAGTTTTATAGATTCTGTAAACCAAGTGCTCGCCCTTTCCCCCTCCAACATCACCGTTCATACCCTTGCCCTGAAAAAGGCGGCGGCACTGTACCAACAGCGTCCCGACCTGCCCGGCGGGGAAGAGGTGGCGCTGATGCTGACCCGGACAGAGGAGGCTCTGCGCCGGGCGGGCTATGAGCCCTACTACCTGTACCGGCAGAAATATATGTCCGGAAGCTTTGAAAATGTAGGTTGGTGCAAGCCGGGGTATACGGGGCTATATAATATTTATATGATGGAAGAGATTCATACCATTTTGTCCCTTGGAGGCGGTGGCATGAACAAGGTCAATCTGGGAGAAAACCAGTTGGAACGCTTCCACAATCCCAAAATTCCCCAGGATTACATCCAACGCATAGATACCATCTTACAGCAAAAGGACGAGATTTTCGCCATTCTGGATGGTCTTGAGAAAGGCTGATGATATGGATACCTTACTTTCCCATGTGTCCGTGGTGACCATGGATGAGCGCATGAGCGTGCTGACCGATGCCTTTTTGGGCGTGGAGGACGGCAAAATTGCATGGCTGAGCAAAAAACCGCCGGAGACTGAGCCTAAGCAGATCATCGACGGTACAGGCATGGTGGTCATCCCCGGCCTCATCAACTGCCATACGGATCTGGAGCAGACCATTCTCCGGGGCTACGGGGACGACTGCGACTTGCCTACATGGTTACGGGATCGGGTCTACGCCCCTATGGAAAACATGGATGACCGGGCGGCCAAGGCTGCGGCTCTGCTGGGCATTGCCGAATGTCTGCGCCACGGCGTGACCTCTGTGTCCGACCTGACCACCCATCTGGACGCGGTGGCACAGGCGGTTTCCGAAAGCGGAATCAAAGCCAATCTGGCGTCGGCGGGCATCTGCCTGTCCGACGAGGATTTTGATGTTGAGACCGACCCTGCCTGTCAGACCCTGATTCAAAGCCATGAGGCATGGCACGGACACGATCAGGGACGGATTCTCATCGAAGCCGGTCTGCAGGGGGAGGGTACGTCCTGTTACCCCCTGTGGGATGCCATGACGGAATATGCCGTCAACAATTCTCTGGGTCTGCACCTGAATCTGGGGCAGTTCCCCGGGGATACGGAGGACTGTCTGGAGCGCACCGGGCTGACCGAGGCGCAGGTGCTGGACTGCCATGGGCTGTTCTCTGCCCGCACGCAGGCGGCGCACTGTTGCGGTCTGGATGCTGAAGACCTGACCCTTTTGGGCAAGCGGAAGGTATCTGCTGTCTGCTGCGTGACCAGAAATCAGAAATTGGGCACTGGGCAAACCGATGTTCTTGCCATGGTCAGAGCCGGCATGAATGTGGCTCTGGGTACGGACAGCGCAGCGGCCGTGGGCTCTCTGGATCTTCTCCAGCAGGTACGTGCTGTGGCTCTGCAGGCCAAGGCGCAGACCGGAAAAGCGGAAACCCTGCCTGCTTCGGGGGCTCTGCTGATGGCCACAGGCTGTGGGGCGAGAGCCCAGGGGCGTGCCGGAGAATGTGGCATGATCAAGGTGGGCTATGACGCCGACCTTGCCATGCTGGATTTTACCCAGCCCCATCTGATGCCCTGCCACGATCTGACTGCCGGTGTGGTCTACACGGCTACCGGCCGGGATGTGTGCCTGACCATGGTACGGGGCGAGATTCTCTACGCCGCCGGACGCTATCCCACCATCGACCTTTCGGCACTGATGCAGGAGCTGACCCAGTACGCCGTTCCCACGGTGTTTCATCCCAAGGAAGAACAGGAGGCCTGATTTTGGAAGAAAACAAGTCCATGAAACGCCAGTCCTATCTGCAGGGCGCAGTGGTGCTGGCGGCGGCCACGGCCATTGTCAAGGTCCTTGGCGCGATTTATAAAATCCCTCTGCAAAATGTCATCGGCACGGCGGGCTTCAGCTACTTCGGCAAGGCCTACACCATTTATGATGTTTTGCTGATGATCTCCACCACCGGTCTGCCGGTGGCCATGAGCCGAATGATCTCCGAGGCACAGACCTTGGAGCGTCACGACCAGATTCGGAAGATCTTCTCCACAGCCCTCCGGGTATTTCTCCTGCTGGGTGTGCTGGGTACGGCGGGCATGCTGTTTTTTGCCAAGCCCCTTTCCGTGCTGGTCACCACCCATGAGCGGGCATGGTTTGCCATTGCCTGCCTTGCGCCGGCGGTTTTGCTGGTCTGCCTGATCTCTGCGTTCCGGGGTTTCTTCCAGGGGCAGAGCAATATGACCCCCACCTCTGTCAGTCAGGTCTTTGAAGCGGTCTGTAAGCTGGCGGTGGGCCTGTCGGTTGCATGGCTTCTCATGAAGCTCACTTCCGGCAACGAGACCTTTGGCGCAGGCGGCGCGATCTTGGGCGTGACCGTAGGCTGTGTCATCTCCGCCTCCTATCTGGCGTGGTGCTATCGCCGTGCGGTGAAAGACCTGCCCAGAGGCGGTACGGTCAAGACCACCCGGGAGACCATGGCACAGCTTCTGGCCATTGCCGTACCCATTACCCTTGGCTCTGCGGGACTGCAGATCATCAATCTGGTGGATACCATGGTCTATATGCGCCGGCTGGTGGGCGCGGCGGGCATTGTATCCCAGCGAGCCGATGAGCTCAGCGGTATCTATGAATTCTGCCGGACCATCTTCAATCTTCCCGGTGCGTTCATTACCCCCATCACCATTTCCATCATCCCCGCCATCACCAGTCACCTGACCATGAAAAATCAGCGGGGAAGCCGTATGGTGGAAAGCTCCGCCCTGCGGATCACCGGTCTGATCGCCATGCCCTGTGCCTTTGGTCTGGGCTCTCTGGCTGCGCCCATTGTGGATCTGCTGACCTCCGATGCCAAGTATTCCGCCGTGGACGTACAGGTAGGCGGTACGATTTTGACCATTTTGGGTCTGACCGTTATTTTCAATTCCCTGATTTTGGTGACCAATGCCATTATGCAGGCCCATGGGGATGTGACTACCCCGGTGGCGACCATGATCTTCGGCGGTGTGGTCAAGGTCATCGTCAACTTTATTCTGGTGGGCATCCCCAGTCTGAATATCGTCGGCGCGGCCATCGGCACACTGATCTGCTATGTATCCATTATGATTCTCAATGTCATCGCCATGGTGCGCAAGAAAATTATCGACCCCCGATCCTTCGGCGGTCTGGGCAAGCCCCTGCTTGCCGGCGTGCTCATGGGGGCGATCGCGTACATGGCCAACGGCTTCCTGCAGGGACGTCTGGGCGGCTCTTTGTCCTGTGTGGTGTCCATCGGTCTGGCGGCGGTTTCCTATGTGATTTTCGTGATTTCTTTCCGAATCATCACCTATGAAGACTGTATGTTGCTGCCCGGAGGAGAAAAAATTGCAAAAATTCTGCGAGTTTCCCGTTAAAACCCTTGCGAAAGTGAGAAAAATATGATAGATTTGATTAGGAAAGATCGATATAGCTTTGAAGATTTTGTGGAAATCGTCCGATTGCTCCGTGGTCCGGGGGGCTGTCCCTGGGATCGGGAGCAGACTCATCAGTCCATCCGCCGGAACTTTCTGGAGGAGACCTATGAGTGCTGTGAGGCTCTGGATACCGATGATCCGGTGCTGATGCAGG
This sequence comes from Candidatus Avilachnospira sp., assembly GCA_045602105.1. GTDB lineage: Bacteria > Bacillota > Clostridia > Oscillospirales > Oscillospiraceae > Avoscillospira. The sequence goes on along the minus strand of JAZSAW010000039.1, from coordinate 1,968 downwards.
AGGAGTTGGGGGACGTGATGATGCAGGTCATCTTCCATGCGGGTATCGAGGCTGATCGTGGCCGGTTTACGCTGGATGATGTCTGTGACGGCGCTTGTAAGAAGCTGATCTTCCGCCACCCCAATGTCTTTGAGGCGCAGACGTCCCAGACATGGGAGGATATGAAGGCGCTGGAAAAGGGGCAAAAGACCCATGCCCAGACGCTGGATGCCGTGTCCCGGGCTCTGCCCGCCCTTTGGCGGTCGGAGAAGCTGGTGAAGAAAGCCCGGAATGCCGGCTTTGCGTGGCCGGATGCGGGAAAGGCTCTGGAAAAGCTGGAGGAAGAGGTAGCCGAGCTCAGAGAAGCAGTTCGGGAACATACCGATATTTCCGGCGAATTGGGGGATGTGCTGTTTTCTGCCGTCTGCGTGGCGGCCATGACCCAGCAGGACCCGGAAATGGCACTGCACAGTGCCTGTGAAAAGTTCATTAGGCGGTTTACCGCCATGGAACAGGCAGCGAAGGCCCAAGGTCGCTGCCTGGACGCTTGCCAGCCGGCAGAGCAGCTGTCCATGTGGCAGGAGGCAAAGCAGGGCGAAGCATAAATTGCGCGACCATTGGGAAGCATGAACAAATAGATTTTAGAACGAAAAGAGGAACAATCATGAACAAAACCGAACTCATCGCTGCGATCGCTACCAAGGCCGGCATGGCCAAGAAGGATGCCGAAAAGGCTCTGAACGCTACTCTCGATGTTGTTGCCGAAGCTCTGGCTGCCGGCGATAAGGTCCAGCTGGTTGGCTTTGGTGGCTTCGAGACCAAGAAGCGTGAAGCCCGCACCGGCCGTAACCCCAAGACCAAGGAAACCATCCAGATCCCCGCTGCCCGCGTGCCCGTGTTCAAGGCCGGCAAGGCTCTGAAGGACAAGGTCGCCGAGTAATTCATGCGCCTGGACAAGTTTCTGAAGGTATCCCGGCTCATCAAACGGCGTACCGTGGCCAATGAGGCCTGCGACAATGCCAGAGTCACGGTCAACGGTCGTCCCGCCAAGGCGTCCTACGATGTCAAGGTGGGGGACAAGCTGTGCATCCAGTTTGGGGCAAAAAGCCTCAGCGTCGAGGTGTTACAGGTGGCCGATAATGTCCGCAAGGACGATGCCGTGGGGATGTATCGGGAGATCACAGAATGAAAAAAACCGCTGCCTGCAAGCGCACAGGCAGCGGTTTTTTGACACTCTGCCCTCCCTTTGCATAGTATGGCAGACGGAGGTGTTTAGTATGATGAATCAAAAACGGGAAGCGGAGGTCTGGAATCGGGTCATGTCCGCTTCGGCGGAGTGTGCCTGCCTGCCAAAAGCGGAAAGCCGGGATCAACTGTGCCCGGAGCAGGTCATGGAACTGCTTGTCCATGAGCTGGAGGACGCCTGTACTTACCGCACTTTGGCCGGACGGGTCAAAGGCGAGGTGCGCCAACAGCTTCTGAAGCTTGCCCGGGAGGAAGAGGGCCATTATCGGAAGCTGGAAGCGGTCTATTACCTGATGACCGGGCGCAGACCCTGTCCCGACCGTCCCAAAGCACCCTGTGTTTCCTGTACCAATGAGGAACTGCGCCGGCGGTATGAGGGCGAAGTGGAGGGCGCACGGCAGTATCATTGTCTGGCAAAAAATGCCGGCTCCTTTGAATCCGTTATGCACTGTCTGGGTCACGACGAGGAACGCCACAGCCGGGTGATCCTGCACCTTTTGCAAATGTGCCTGTAAAGCAAACAATCACCAACCGGCAAAACAACATTTTCTTTCTGCTTCTCATACTTTTCTGATTGCGCAGTGCATCCCGGCGGGCGATCAATGATCGCCCCTACGAAATCCATCGATAGAAGCAGTAGGGGCGACCACCGGTCGCCCGCTGATTCAATTATGCGTTATGGGTTGTGAATTTTCCCCTCTGCCAGAGTGTCAAAACAAGTTCTTCGGCACGCTGAAAAAATCG
>JAZSAW010000038.1:0-18878 GCA_045602105.1 Candidatus Avilachnospira sp. | reverse complement strand
GCCGGTAACTTTTTTCTATTCTCCGAATTTGATGTTGATGCCGCCGCTATTACTGTCGCTTCCGTTATTGATATTGAGATACGGAGTCAGACGCTGGGCAGTGTTGATGACGGGCATAGACTGGATGTACACCTTACCGGGACCTGTGATTCGTGTATGGAACAGACCCTCACCGCCGAAGAATATGTTCTTAGCGCCTTTGACCGTTTCCACATCCATGGTACAGCTCTCGCTCATGGCCGCCAGATACCCGGTATCCACTACGATGCTCTCTCCGGAAGACAGGTCATACTCCTTGCAGTAGCCGTCGATCTCCAAAAACACCACACCGTTCCACCGAATCTGCTGCATAATGAAGCCTTCACCGCCAAAGAAGCCCTTGCCCAGTTTTTTCTGGAAATAGACCGACAGCTCCAGCCCCTTTTCCATGGCCAAAAAGCCCCGCTTCTGGACGATGATGCCGTTTCCGGGGGTGACCTCATAAGGAATGATACTGCCGGGGAAACTGGACGCAAAGGCGATCATACCCTGTCCGCCCTCCGGCGTGTACTCGTTCATGAAAATGGACTCCCCACTGATCAGTCTGCCCAGAGCCTTTTTGAGTCCTCCGCCGGTGTTGGTATCCATGCGCATATTGGGGGACATCCAGCTCATGGCTCCGCTTTCTGTGCAAAGGGTCTGCCCCGCTTCAGGATAGCAGATCACAACAGGAAGATTACCGCCTTCGATTTCATATTTGAGCATCTGTATCATCCTTTCTCAACAGAAATATCAAAACAGGTTCACAAAAATCTGTCTCAACTCGGCATCACTGAGGGGAACGTAGCTCTTGCCCAAAAGTCTTTGTTGGTTATCCACGGTTGATTGGGTGAAGCTATCGATCTGCGCCTCCACCATACCGTATTCTCTCAGGGGTTTTTTCACCATGATCTGACCCAGCACCTGATCCAGTTCTTCATATACGTTTTCCGGAGTACAACCCAAAATATCGGCATAGACTTTGTTTAATGTGCGGATCTTGCCATCGGGTGCTTTTTTCGTATAGGTTTTGAACACTTCGGTGAAGAACTGATAGTTGGCTTCCCCGTGAGGTACATGGAACGCGCCACCAATGGAATAAGACAGGGCGTGGACCGCACCGCATCCTGCGATACCAAAGGCAATTCCGGCATAATTGGCAGCCAGACAAAATTCCTTCAGCAGGGGCTTTCTGTTTTCGGCAGTGTTACCGCCCTTTTTCAGAATCTCCATGTACCCATTCATAATCATCTCAATGGCCTTGAGAGAGAAGATCTCGGTATAGGGAGAAGCAAAGGGGGACAGATAGCTTTCTGTGGCATGAATCAGTGCATCAATGGAGCTGGTGGAAAACACATAGTCGGGCAGTCCCTGCAGAGATTCGGGTATCAAAACCGCCTTATCGGCATAGGTTTCATCCACTGCAAGTCCCATCTTGATATGCAGGGACTTTAACTCCGCCACCGCCACATTGGTGACCTCCGAGCCTGTTCCGCAGGTAGTAGGGATAGCGATGAGCTCTTTTACCTTTCTGGCGGGAACTTCCTTGGTAAATACCTTGACAGACTGCTCCGGCAGATCCAGAGACAGGACTTTGCAGACATCTAAAATTGTGCCGCCGCCAAAGGCGATGATCCGGTCAAAGGAATACTGGGCCATGTCCTTTGCCATGGCATCGATCATTTCATCGGAAGGTTCTCCCTTTCCGTACTTTTCCTGAAAAATCACAGGAATATCCAATCCCAGAGGCTTGACATAGGGGTTATACATCCATTCATTGGTCACCAGAATGTCGCCTTTTCCCAGACCAGCCGTTTTGGCAAATTCCTCAAATGTGTCAAAATACAACACTTCGGGCACTACCTTCAATGCTTGCATGATCGTTCCTCCTTAGCCCGCTTATAGCGGTTTTCTTTCTGAATTATATTCTAACACACATACAAACAAAATGACAGAGGCAAGAATCCCCTGTCATTGTTTTTTCTTATGCTTTGCCTTCGGAGCCAAACAGCTTGATCTTTTCACAGACGACTTCTCTGATTCGTTCTACCTTCAAGTCTCTCATCACATGATAATCGTCCTTCAGATCTTTCATGGTATCCAGAGCGCCTACATAAATATCCGTGAAAATATTCACTTTGGCGATACCGTTGGTGATACAGCTCTTCAGATCCGCTTCCGACAGGCCGGAACCTCCGTGGAGCACCAGCGGGATATCTACCTTGCTTCTGATCTCCTTCAGGCGTTCAATATCCAGCTTCGGCTTGCAGGTATATGTACCGTGAGCTGTACCGATGGCGATGGCCAGCACATCGATTCCGGTCTTATCCACAAAATCTTTTGCGACATCGGGATCGGTGTAGAACTTGGAAGGATCTTCCATGACGGAATTACCCTCCTTGGAGTCTACATTGTCACCAACATGACCCAGTTCACCTTCGATGGTCGCACCGCGGGAATGGGCAATATCCGCCATTTCCTTTAAGCGCGCTACATTGTCTTCGTAAGAAGCGGTGGAACAGTCATACATAACCGAACTGAAGCCCAGATCCAACGCCTCCATGCACCGTTCATAGGTCAAACCGTGGTCATAGTGAACAGCAACAGGTACAGATGCCTTTTTTGCCATATTGATCATGGCAGGACCGATGAGCTGAAGCTCACCGTGACGCAAAAGGACCTCCGCCGTACCGATGATAATGGGAGAGGACATCCGCTCGGCAGCGGTGATGGCACCTTCGATGGCATCGGTATCTGTGGTGTTGAACAGACCTATGGCATACTTATTTTTCTGGGCATCCAGCATGATGTCATTCAAATTTACTAGCATTTGCGCACTTCCTTATCTAAGTCAATCTGTAATAATGGGAGCTCTGACCAATCTTTTGTCGGTAAATTGGTCGGTCTCGTCGGTACTTCTGGTGGAAAACTCGGAGATCACAGCACCTTCCTCACCGGCCTGGAACCAATGCCAAGTTTCGGGCATGATGGTATACTGATCGCCCGGGTTCAATACGATCTCGTGGAACACGCTGACATCTGTTTCGGGGATTCTGGCCTGAATATCCTCCTTTTTGCCCTCTCCGGGAACATACAGATACACCTTGCCATACCGGCAACGGAAGGTCTCTTCCTTGGCCTGCTGTCCGTTGGTGGGCACGTGCTTGTGTTCGGGGCAGGTCTGACCGGGGGTCAGCACCATTTCCTTTGCACAAACCCGCTCGGTGTTGATATAAGTCAGAAGCTGAAGGCCTACCTTTTCCACGATACCGATTCCATGGTCACAGACTTCGATATTCTTCTTCTCATCCTCGCTCAGCACGATTCCGGCTTTTTCATAATAAGCCAACGCCGCCGTTACCTGTCTTTCAAATTCAGCTCTAGTCATAATGTCAACCTCTCACAATTCTCCAAAAGTTTCAGGATCTCTCCCTTTGATCTCATACCGTCGGTGGAATTTACCGCAAACAAACTGCACGCGGCAGCAGCGGAGGCAAAATCCAGAAGTTCTTCGTCGGCAAAATCATTGTAAATTCCATACAGGCAGCCCGCGCAGAAGGCGTCTCCTGCACCGACACTTCCCTTGATGCTTTCAGCAGGAAGTTTCAGGGACGCCACCTCGGTAAACGCATCCGTTTTCACATTGAGCATGAACGAACACTTTTTGCTGTGCACCACGATCTTATCCGCAACACCGCAATCCCGCATTTTTTCCATGCAAAACTTGATGTTATCGCGATCCAGCTCCCCATTGGGTTTGTACGCATCCAGTTTCCAGATCTTGCAACATTCCACTTCATTCAAAATCACATAATCACAGTATTTCAGCGCGGGAATGATTTTTTCACCGTAATCCTCGGTGCTGTTACTGACCACATCGATGGACGTCCTGATCCCCGCCTTTTGCACCCGATGCAGGAACTCTGCCATGACCGTTCCGTATTCCTTATGAGGCTCATCAAAAGCATCCAGCAGGAGCAGATAGCCGATATGAAGCATACTGCAATTGAGGGAAGCAATATCGATGTCATCAGGAGAAAATTCCTTGTTGGCGCCCTTGTTGTGGAAAAATGTCCTTTCCCCGGCAGGTACGCTCATGACATCGCAAAAGCTTGTTGCGTTGCTCGAAGAACAGGAGATTCCATCCACCACGATACCGTGTTTCATCAGCTGTGAAATCACATATCTGCCGTTATCGTCAGATCCCACTTTTCCCAAAGCGTAGACAGGTATGGTTTGATCGATCTTTGCCAGATCGATTGCCGTATTGGGCACACATCCACCTACCGCAGGGGTAATATCGGTCACAAAGGACAACATGCCGATCTGAGGATAAATATCCAGACTTTTTACAATATCCGCAATGATATTGCCCGCAATCGCAATTCCCTGTCTTTTCCCGAACATCAGGTAATCAACCGTAACGCCGAAAATGGACGACAGTTTGGGCAAGAACGTGATGTCGGGAAAGCCGAGACCATTTTCCCATTTGCTAATTGCTTTATCTGTGATATTCAGCTTCTGCGCAAGGGATTGCTGTGTCATTCCGCTCTTTTTTCTCAAGTTTTCAATTCTTTGACCAATCAGCTTCGGATCCATAGCAGAGCCTCCTTTCTATTCTATTTTACCCCAGAAAAAAACTTGTTGTAAACCTACGCTTTTTATAGATTTTCGGTTTTTACCACAACAGACGGAGGACTTCTCTACGTTCCGTAGAGAAGTCCTCCGGAGGGAAAGGATTACCCACATTCTGCCAACATATTTTCAATAAAGATACCGTACCCCCGGGTGGGGTCGTTGACTAAAACATGGGTGACCGCGCCGATGAGCTTACCGTTCTGAATGATGGGACTTCCTGACACGCTGATGTCAAGTAGGGGACAAAAGAATTTTGTGTTTTTCTGCAGATTTTATGTGCTTTTGCAGGTAAAAGGCAGGTTTTTACGCCTATCAACCGCTGACCTTAACTTGACATAGATGAATTGTCGAAAAAGGAGACTTTTAATTTTTCTCTCACTTTCGACAAATTCTGATTTCGGGGGAAACGCAAGTGATCAATATTAGAATAACAAACAGTGCAAGCGGCATTTTGCCGCCTGCGCTGTATAGAACTGCATCAATATTTCTTTTTCAGTACCAAGTAACAGATCCAGTAAAGAAGCACCAGAATGCTGACGGCAAAGCCTGCTGCTATTGAGAGCAGATCCGGACCCAGCAACTTGAAAACAATGGCACAGATGGCTGCGATCAAAACAAACAGATATCCGGCCCATGCCCACGCTTTGTTGCGGATAAAATGGTTGCGCTCGTCCTGGGTCTCCACATCCCATTTCTCGCGATAGGATTCGTCTTTTTTGTAGCGCTGAAACTGGACTACACGAACCGCACCCATAGCGATCAGCGCGCCACCCATTCCGCTCCAGAAGGAATCTACGACCTCCAGCACTCCAAGAACCATCAGGACTGCACCAAAGATTATATAAATAATGTAAGCTATCATTCTTCTATCGTTTTTCATTTAAATCTCCTCCTCTTCAAAAATGAATACATCTTCAATGGTCATTCCGAAGTATTTTGCGATCTTATATGCCAGCATTATAGACGGATTGTACCGCCCGTTTTCCAAGGAGCTGATGGTCTGGCGTGAAACTCCCATAGCCTTTGCCATTTCATCCTGTAAAATTTCCCGCTCTTTTCTTATGATCTCGATCCTGTTCTTCATGATGCACCTCCCCAGCTGACGTAAAGCTTGCTTTACATCGGTAATATAGCATATTGTTTTTAGAATGTCAAGCATGCTTTACATATTTTCTAAAAAGAAAACGGCGGGAGCAAGCCCCCGCCCTACGATTAAGCCGCTGCGTCTAACATATTTTCTATAAAAATACCGTATCCGGTGGTAGGATCGTTAACAAGGACGTGGGTCACTGCGCCCACCAGCTTGCCGTCCTGCAAAATCGGACTACCACTCATTCCCTGCACGATTCCACCGGTTTGCGCCAAAAGTGCTTCATCGGTGACCTGCAAAAGCAGGTTGCGTCCCGTATCATCGGCATGGGGGTAAATTTTCAAAATCTCCACAGAATACTCCTGTACCTCTGTTCCGCTGACATTGGACAAAATTGTCGCAGGACCTGTCAGCACTTCGCCCGACTCTGCCACAGGAAGTGCCGTTCCCGGAACAGGTGCAGTCATGTTTCCAAAAATTCCTTTTTCTGTATTCTTTTCCACCGTCCCCAAAATGCGGTGGACATCAAACTTCCCCTTCAACTCTCCCGGCTCTCCGTGGCGCCCCTTTTCCACCTGCTCTACCCAGGAGCGAATGACCATCCCCCGCTCCACCGGCAGGACTTCTCCTGTATCTGCTTCGCTGACGCCGTGACCCAAAGCTCCAAACTCCCCGGTTTCCGGATCATAATAGGTGACTGTGCCGATGCCGGAAATGGAATCCCGGATATATACGCCGATTTTATTTTCCTGAGGCCGGACATAAAACTCCGCCTCCCTGCCCTTACGCAACACAGTCAAGATCACCTGCTCTGCCATGAGGGCATTGCGTAAGGATGCCACGGTCTCCACCGGCTTTCCGTCTGCCCGGATAATGGCGTCTCCAATTTTCAGTCCCGCCGTTTTAGCCGGTGACGGGCGGTCAAATCCCGTAATCACCAAGCCCTGACTATATAATTTCAGCCCCACTGTCGTTCCCCCGGGAACAAGGGTCTTGGGCATGGCCGCCGCTGACCATGTACACGACAGCACCAGCACCACAGCCATGACCAACCCTGTGATTCTTCTTCTCATGTTCCTCTCCTCCCTCTGCCTTTCCCGCTTAATATGGCTGTTTTTCGGGCAAACCAATCGGGACTTTTCATAGTAAATAAAAGGAGCTTTTCCTGCCGAACGAGAAAACCGCCTGTCCACAGCCTTTTTCTTCGGCCATGGCAGGCGGTTTTCCCCAATGCCCCCTCCATTTGTCAGGGAGCAGTAAATTGCAAACAGTATTCGTAAATGGGATAGAGCGCTTTCAGGGTATCCGTCACTGTCTTTGCAAGCTCGGAAGAAAACATCAGTTCTCCCGGCTCACCACTTCGGATAAACTGCAAATTTTTCAAATTATAATAGGGGGCGACAGCCGGGTCAGGACAGGGCTTTTTCCGATAATATTCATCACCGTAAAAGGAGATTCCCGAAGCTTTTTCCATGCGGGAGACCAGCGCGGGAAATTCCTCCGGTCGTTCTGCCAGAAGCCGGCGATAGCCCTCCATGGCCTCCTTTTTCGGTGACCACAGCACAAAACCGTAGCGGTAGCCCTCCGGCACGATTTCAAAATACAAGGTCGGCTGTTCGCTCCAGGGAAGCTCCGCCGGTCGCATAGACAGCCAGAGGCTCTCCTTATAGGGCACAGCAGGGTGCATGCGGGCATCCTTGTAGATCCGTGAGAGCTTGCAGTCCAGATTGGGCACGTCCTGAAAATGAGCAAAGATCTCCCGGGACAATTCCTTCATGGGCGCATACAGGTAGCGCTGATAGTCTTCCTTGTGCTCCTGAAACCAATCCCTGCGGTTATTCAGGCGAATCCCCCAGAGAAAATCCACGGTTTCCGGCGAAAATCCCGTAAACATGTCTATCACCTCTTCTACGGAATTTTAGCACAGGCTCTGGCATTTGTCCAATTTTTATGGTAAAATCATTTTACCAAACAAGGAGGTTATTTCCATGGACGCAAAACTCTGTATTCAGACCCGGCGCAGTGTCCGGAAGTTTCAGGATAAGCCCATTGACCGTGCCCTAATTCGGGAAGTGATCGCTCTGGCGCAAATGGCGCCCACCTGGAAAAACTCTCAGACTGTGCGGTACTGGTGCATTGACGACCCTGCGCTGAAAGCCCAAATCGCACAAAGCGGCACTCTGGGCTTTGCCAAAAACGCGGACAACATCAAAAATGCCCCCGTTCTCATGGTGGTGACTTCCGTAAACGGCATCTGCGGTTATAACGCTGACGGCAGTTTCTCCTCCGCCCTAGGTCGCCACTGGGAGTCCTTTGACGCGGGACTGGGGGTACAGACCCTGTGTCTGGCTCTCCATGAAGCCGGTCTTGGCTCTGTGATCATGGGACTTTTTGACCCCGAAGTCGTAGCAAAGCTGGCAGGTATTCCGGAAAACCAGTCTGTGGCCTGTATTCTGGCCGTAGGCTACCCGGCGGACGGCGACCACGGAAACCCCGCCAGAAAGCCACTGGACGAAGTTCTCACTTTCCGATAACAAAATCCCACCATTCTTTGGAATGGTGGGATTCCTTTATTCTTCTGTGACCGGCTGGGGCTTACTGCGCACCACCGCTTCACAGCGGTTGATGGGCGTGCCCAGATTATGGAATTTTTCCTCGTAGTCGGTCATGATGCCCACAGGACCGTCTTTATGCAGATCTCGGGTCACATTCCGTAATTCCAGATCGCACAGGGCAAATTCTTCCAGAGAGAACTCGAACAGCGGGGCGTTGTCGGTTTTAAAATGAATCTCTCCGCCCAGCTTCAGCACACGGCGATACCGATCAAGGAAGGTGCGGAAGGTCAGCCGACGCTTGGCGTTCTTCTTCCTCGGCCACGGGTCGCAGAAGTTGATATACAGCCGGTCGACCTCACTCTCGGCAAAGCACTCCTCGATCTTCGCCACATCCATGGCGATAAAAAACACATTTTTGAGCCCCAGATTTTTGGCTTTCTCCATGGCTACCACCATGGCGTCACTGCAGATCTCCACAGCGATCAGCAAAACATCCGGGTCAGCGGCGGCAGTCTTGACGGTGAAACCGCCCTTTCCACAGCCTACCTCCAGATGAAGCGCCCGGCACTGAGGCATCAGCTCCCGCCAGCGACCCTTAAATTCCTCCGGCTGTCGAATCCAGTATTCACTGCAAGCCTCCATCCGGGGAATCAGATTGGGCTTCTTTCTCATTCTCATGGGATATTCCTCGCAATACGCAGATTTTTGATACGATTATATCAAAAAAATGCGTTGGGGTAAAGCTATTTCTGCGTTTGCTCCGCAAAGCTGTTATCCACCAAAGCGTCAAACTCCACCCGGGCTTCCAGCTCCCCTGCCTCCTCCATCACATCCATCAGTCGCGCAAGGGCTTCCGGCTTCATGGCAGGGACAGTATTCCACGCACTGATGGCTCGATAACGGGCAGAAACCTGCTCCAACACCGCCACGTCCGTATCCGGAAACTGCTCCGCCATGGCTTCCGCTACCTCCCGATCCGTATGCTCCTGCACCCAAGCCTGCCCCTTGGCAATGGCATTGGCAAATTTCTGGACAGTATCCCCATGCTCTGCCATGTAGCTGGGCGTGGCAAAATAGGCGGTGTAGGGGATCTCCCCGCTCTCTGCCCCAATGGAGCAAAGCACATAGCCCTGACCTGCCAGCTCCACCTCCGTGGCCGTAGGCTCAAAGAGGGCCACATAGTCCCCGTTTCCACCGGTAAAGGCGCCTGCCATCATGTTGAACTGCACGGAAGTGTCCACCACCACGTCCTCATGAGGCACAACACCGTTTTGCTTCATGACATATTCCAGAGTCATCTCCGGCATACCGCCCTTGCGCCCGCCGATGACCGTCTTTCCCCTCAGATCCTCCCATGAGAAATCACCGGGCTCACGACCCACCAAAAATGAGCCATCGCAGTTGGTCAGCTGGGCAAAGACCTTCGGCGCGTCCTCATGACCCTCCAGATGGACGTAAATACAAGCCTCAGGACCAGCCAGCCCGATCTGCACCTCTCCGGTGAGCACGGAAGTCATGACCTTGTCAGCGCCACCGCCGTTGATCAGCTCGATATTGAGCCCTTCTTCTTCAAAGAAGCCCTGACTCATGGCCACATACTGGGGTGCGTAAAACACCGAATGAGCCACCTCGCTGACCTTCACCGTAGTCAGTTCCTTCTCCCCTGCTCCACAGCCGGAGAAAAGACCCAGACAGAGGCCTACTGCCAGAAGAAATGCCAATGTTCTTTTCATGTAGAAACCCCCAAATGTTTTTTTAATACTTTTTCAAGCAAAAGTATTCCCTGATACATGGCCGCCGCGGCCAGAGCCAACAGCAGCACCGTCGCCATGACCAGATCCATCTTAAAGACCTGAGAGCCATAGACGATGAGATAGCCCAGTCCCGCGCGGGAAACCAGAAATTCCCCCATGATCACGCCTACCCACGAAAGTCCCACATTGACCTTCAGAGCATTGATGATGGTGGTAAAGTTGGCAGGCAGGACCAGCTTGGTGAGAATTTGCCTCCGGGATGCCCCAAGGGACTGCATGAGCCGGAGTTTTCCCGTATCTGTGGAGAGAAAACCGTTATGGACCTCCAAAATCGTGACCACCAGAGAGATGGCAAGGGTCATGGCAATGATGGAAGCCGGCCCTGCCCCGATCCAGACGATAAAGACCGGCCCAAGGGCAGTTTTGGGCAGAGAGTTCAGCACCACCAGATAGGGGTCCAGTATGCGAAAAAGCGTGGGACTGAGCCACAGAGCCACAGCCACTCCCGCGCCTAAGATCGTGCCCAGCACAAAGCCTGCCACCGTTTCCAGACAGGATGTGCCCAAATGAAGCCAGAGCTCTCCGGTTTCATAGAGATTTTTTACAGTCTGCCACATCCGGCTGGGACAGCTGATGAGAAAGGAATCGATCCAGCCCCATTGGGCTGCCAGTTCCCACAGGACAAAAAAGCCCACCAATAGCAGGATCTGCGCAAGACGCACCATATTTCCGGAGCGTTTTCTCTGTCGCAGATATTCCTGTCGCTGCAAAGACAGTTCCTCAGGCACCCAAGTCCAACTCCTTCCATATGTGATTGAAAAATCGGTGAAACGAGGGATGATCCCGCCGCTGCATCGGCGACAAGCCCGCCAGTTCTTCCAGATCATGTATCGCCTTGACCCGACCGGGTCTGGCGGAAAGCACCACGATTCGGTCGGACATACTCACCGCCTCGGAAATATCATGGGTCACCAGAAGCGCCGTCTTTTTCTCCTGACGGATAATGGCGTGAATATCATCGGACACAGACAGCCGGGTCTGGTAATCCAGCGCGGAAAAGGGTTCATCCAGTAAAAGCAGTCCGGGATCTGTGGCCAAAGTGCGGATCAGGGCGCATCTCTGGCGCATCCCTCCTGAGAGCTGTGCAGGCAGTTTTTTCTCAAACTCCGCCAGACCGTAGCGTTCCAAAAGAGTACGAACGCGTTGCAGACTAGCGGAATCTTTCTGTCCTCGAATCTCCAGACCCAGAATCATATTCCCCCAAATGGTCCGCCATTCAAAAAGTTGATCCTTCTGGGGCATATAGCCCATGGTGACCCCCATCTGAGAGGCGGGACGGTCATCTACCAGCACCTGTCCGCCGGTAGGCTCCTCCAGTCCTGCCAGAATATTTAACAGCGTGGACTTCCCGCAGCCGGAAGGTCCGACGATACTGACAAACATACCCTCCTCCACAGAAAAGCTCACATCCTGCAGAGCGGTGACTTCCCCATCGAGGGACTGATAGGTCTTTTGTATCTGTTCAAATCGGACGGTCAAATTTGTCCCCCCTTTGCAAAAAACCGGCCTGTCAGCCGGCTCAACTCATTCTATGACGAAAAATGCAATTGGTGCAGGTTCTCCTTGACAAGAGAAGCTTCCCGCCGTATAATACTCCCGAACCGTTACAACCGAACACAGGGGCGCTGGACGCTGTCCGGCTGAGATTGGCGCAAATGCACGCCGTGTCCCTTAACCTGATCCGGGTAATGCCGGCGTAGGAAGCTGTTAGGCCATAAGTATATCTGCTTCGTACCGCACTACCGTTTGGATTGTGCGGTATTTTTATTTTCAGGAGGGTTTTCTATGAAAACCAAGAAAGCGTCCCGTCCTGCCGTTCGCCGTCTGTGCGAAGGCGCGCTGATGATCGCCCTTGCGGAGATTCTCAGCTTCCTGCCCCTGTATAAAATGCCCTGGGGCGGATCCGTCGATCTTGCCATGCTCCCCATCTTCCTCTACTGCGCCCGCTGGGGCTTTGCTCCCGGTCTTATGGCCAGCGTTGCCCACGCCATTTTGCAGACCCTCTTTGAGGGAGGCATCGCCATCGGCTGGGAGAGCATCGTCGGAGACTTCCTGCTGGCCTACACCGTTCTGGGCGTTGCCGGACTGTTCTGGAAAAAGCCCGGAGGCTTCTTCTGGGGCGTTGTGGCAGGCTGTGCCGCCCGGTTTCTGATTCATTATGTGGTCGGCGCAACCATCTGGGCAGCCTATATGCCTGAGACCTTCTTTAACATGACCATGACCACCCCCTGGTTCTACTCTTTCCTGTACAACATTGCCTACATGGGGCTGGACTGCGTGCTGTGCCTGCTGGTGGGCGCACTGCTGTGGAAGACTCCCGCGAAAAAATTCCTTCTCCCCTATCAGGCGTAAAAAACAAACTCCCCGATTTACAAATCGGGGAGTTTTCGTTATTTACTGAGGCGACGGACGATGTCTTCCATCTGCTTCCGGTGCTTTTCCATATCTGCAACCAGTTTGAACTGCGTCCGTGCCCGGTCAAGATTTTGACCCGGACGGTGAATGGCAAAGTAGTGATCGCCATCCAGATAGTCCGTCAAAAACCGCACACCCAGTTCCAGGGTAATGATCTTCGCCGCCAGAGGCATCAGCTGCCGTTCCAGCTCCGTCAGTCCGGGGCAGGCGGAGAGGAAGCCGTCTGTGTAGGCCTCAAACAGTTCCATATCCAGCATCACCTTGGACAGATCCTGCTCGTCCTCCGCCGCGGTGGCCGCGCCAAAGCGGATGGAATCGCCGTAGTCATACAGACCCAGACCGGGCATGACCGTATCCAAATCCAGCACGCAAAGGGCCTTGCGGGTATGGGCATCCAGCATAACATTGTTCAGCTTGGTATCGTTGTGGGTGACCCGCAGAGGGAGCTTTCCCTCCTCAAGCAGGCGCACCAGAGTGCCCGCCTCTTCCTCTCTGGCCAGGGCAAATTCGATCTCCTCCTGCACCTGCGCCTTTCGACCCATGGGGTCAGCCTCAAGGGTCTGGCGGAAGATACGATAGCGATCGGGGGTATTGTGGAAGTTGGGAATGGTCTCATGGAGGGTATGCGCAGGAAAATCCTTCAGATACTCCTGAAACCGACCAAAGGCAACGGCACTCTCATAGAAATCCTGTGGCGTTTCCGGCCGTTCCAGACAGATGGCATTCTCCACAAACAGAAATGCCCGCCAGATCTGACCGTCGGGCAGTTGCAGATAAGACTGTCCATCTAAAGTAGGGTACAGGTGCAGGACACCTCTGGGATCGGAGACCTTATGGCTAAGATACTCCGTGATGGAAGCCACATTCTCCATCAGCTCCTGAGGCCGGGTAAACACATGGGTATTGATCTTCTGCAGGATATACCGCTTGCCTGTACAGCCCGTTACCAGAAAGGTCTTATTGATATGTCCACTGCCGTAAGGACGGCAGTTCTCTATGGTTCGGGCAGAAAAAAACCGCTCCAGAACCGGCGCAAGCTCGCAATTGCGCTCCGGTATTTCGGTGGAAGCTTTCATAAAAGACGAACTCCAATCAAAATTCTCTGGACATTGTAACATATAACAGAAAAAATTTCAAACATTATCGACTATTTTTTGCAAAAATGCCGAATGTCCGCAAAAAAGAGGAACACCCGCAGGCGTTCCTCTCAGAGTGACAAAGAACCCGCCAAACGTCAAAACGAAGATTTTGACAGTTGTTGGTTTCAAATTTGTTGGAAGTAGGAAAAATCAGACTGTATCATTGCAGGAAACCCCCGCAAACCCTTGCAGAGCAAGGCGTTTTGACTTACAGCGCAATTCGCCCTTTACCGTATAAGCATACGCCGACAAGGGCGAATTGCTTGTCTTGCCGGCTTCCTTGTCCTCTGCCAGTCTGTCAAAAAACCAGTTTTTTGACAGACTGAGAGGAACGCCCGCAGGCGTTCCTCTTGATTTTTACTTAGTATCAGGTGCGGTTGAAGATCTTGAAGATGGCGTCGATGTCGTTGTCATCTTCCACATTGGCAGTGCTCTTTTCCACAGCGGAGGAGAAAGCACCCATACGGGAGGAGGGCTTCTTCTCGTCAAAGCCCGTGGCGATGACGGTCACACGCATCTCATCCTGCAGGGTATCATCAAAGGCAGAGCCGAAGATGATATTGGCTTCGGGATTGACGGCCTCCTGCACGATGCTGGCGGCAGTCTCCACATCGTCCAGACCCAGATCGGAAGAGCCGGTGATGTTGATGAGCACGCCCATAGCGCCGTTGATAGAGGTCTCCAGCAGGGGGCTTGCCACAGCGGCCATAGCGGCCTGCTCGGCCTTGTCCCGACCGGAAGCCGAGCCAACGCCCATATGGGCATGACCGGCATCCTTCATGATGGCGGACACATCGGCAAAGTCCAGATTGATGTTCACATTCTCGGAGTAGCCCACCAGCTCGGAGATGGACTGTACAGCCTGCTTCAGCACGTCATCGGCGATACCGAAAGCGTTGGCAAAGGTGATCTTCTGATCAGTGACATACTTCAGGCGGTCATTGGGGATGATGATCAGGCTGTCCACCTTGTCGGACAGGTTGGCAATACCCATTTCGGCCTGCTTCATGCGGTTTGCGCCCTCGAACTTGAAGGGCTTGGTGACCACGCCCACAGTGAGGATACCGGCTTCATGCGCCAGATCGGCAATAATGGGAGCAGCGCCGGTGCCGGTGCCACCGCCCATGCCGGCAGTGATAAAGACCATATCGGTGCCTTCGAGAATCTTGGCAATGGCGGCCTTGGATTCCTCGGCGGACTGCTGACCGATCTCAGGCTTGGAGCCTGCGCCCATACCGCCGGTGAGCTTTTCACCGATCTGAATCTTGTTCTGGCAGTTGGACTTGTTCAGGTCCTGCTTATCGGTATTGACCACCACGTATTCAACACCGCTGACCTTGGATGCCAGCATACGGTTGACAACGTTGTTGCCGGCGCCACCGACGCCGATGACCTTTATGGATACAACTTTTTCTTCAAAATCAGGCATGGGATGTTCCTCCTATGTATGAACTGCTTGCGCGTTTCTTCGGTTCACATAATTTTACTAACTTATAATATCGCGAAAAACCGCAAAGGTCAATAGAAAATCGCAGAAAAATGACAAAAAATGTAAATTATTCCTCTGTCTGCGGATTTTCTTCTTCCTCAGGCTCTTCCTCGGCATCTTCCTCCGGCTCTTCTTTTGCCACAGGGATGAACCGGGCGACCTGTTCCACATCGAAAGTCAGGTCCACATAGCCGGTCTGATAGTCCTCCAGACCGTCCAGCACGACCTGCAGATACTGGATCTTATAGGACAACTGCTCCGTACTGCCCAGCAGGATCTCCAGCCGGTCGGCGCAATGGACCTTCAGGTCGTAGCTCTTGGAAGCATCGATGGCGGTGATCTGTCCGATAATGCCCGTGCCCTCCATCTGGCGCAGGACCTGCAGAGCTGCTTCCATCTGCTCTGACTGCCCCTCGGTGGCCACAGCCTGATCTCCAATTTTAGGGGAAGTGATGGTAAAGCCGGTAAGCTCCACGATCTGCCCCCGGAAGCCCTCCACAGTCTGACCCAGAATACGGCCGTCGGCGTTGACATAGCAACCCCCGCCCACATCCGTCTGTACCAGACCGGCGATCTCGCTCTCCTGTATTTGAATAACGATCGTATCCGGCAGAATACGGCCTACGCTGACCTTCTGGACATAGGGCATTTTGGCCTGAATCCGTCCTACGATATTGGGTCGGTTGACCATGAGCAGGTTATCGCCCACCTCCACGCCGGAGGCGGTCACCACCTGCTCTTTGGCATAGATGGCATTGCCCTGCACATCCACGTTCTGCACACGGAAAAAGATGGCCACGCCCAAAACCATGGCCGCCACAACAGCCAGCATAACCACAAGCCGTCCCAATATCCCGGAATGTCGGCGTTCCCGCCGTCCGGAAGAACGGCGACCGGATCTGCGACGGGTGTATTCTCTGTAATTTGGCATGATACCCTCCATCAGTGGATAACTTACCCTGTATTATACACCATCGCAAAAGAAATTTCCAGTCGTTTTATTGCACCCCGGAAACTTCCGTCCTGAGAATATTTGCTCCCAGAAGCCGGAGCTTTTCTTCCAGATTATCATACCCACGATCCAGGTGTTTTAATCCAAAAACCGTACTTTTTCCCACTGCCTGCAAGGCCGCGCACACCATCGCCGCCGTAGCCCGCAGGTCACCGCCCTCCACCCGAGCCTCCTGTAAGCGATCCACCCCGGTGACCAGAGCCGTTGTGCCCATAAGATCGATGCTAGCGCCAAACCGGCAAAGCTGGCTCACATGACCAAACCGCTGGGCAAAGACGCCCTCAGAAAACCGGCTCTGCCCCTGTGCCCGGAGCAAAGACGCCATCATCAGTGCCTGGGCGTCTGTGGGAAAGCCGGGATAAGGCCGGGTCTCCACCGTCCCAACGCCCCGAAGCCGTCTGGGCGCGGCAAGGAGTATCTCCCCATCCCCGGTAGACACGGCACAGCCCGCCTTTTCCAGTGTTTCCAGCACCGGCAAAAGCAGTCTGCCGTCTGTCCGGCGCAGGGTCACACTGCCCCCAGAGCCTGCCACCATACACAGGTAGGTCGCTGTTTCTATCCTGTCCGGCAGGATGGTATATTCCGCATCCGCCAGAGGCTCTGCCCCGCAAATGGTCAGGGTATCCGTATCCCGCCCGTCGATCTCCGCGCCCATGGCCTGCAAAAAGCCGATGAGATCCCCGATCTCCGGCTCTTTGGCCGCTCCCCGGAGAATCACCGTCCCCCGGCAGGCTGTAGCCGCCAGAAGCACATTTTCCGTCGCGCCTACGCTGGGAAAGGGCAGTTCGATCTCGCATCCATGGAGCTGGGAGACCTGACAGTCGATCCTGTTTTCCTGCAGAGTCACCTCTGCCCCCATGCGCGCCAGAGCCTCTAAATGCAGGTCTATGGGCCTGCGACCTAGGGGACAGCCTCCGGGCATGGTCATGGTCGCCTTGCCAAAGCGGGCAAGCAATGCCCCCAAAAACAACACCGACGCTCGCATTTTATCCATGAGAGCGTCGGGAATATCCCACCGGCACAGGCCAGAGGTGTCTACCTGCAAATGCCTGCCGGTCCTATGTACCTGCCCGCCAAGGGCTTTGATAATTTCTATTGCCAGAGACACATCGGTGATGTTGGGGCAGTTATCCAGACGATAAACGCCCCCTCGGATCACCGTTGCCGCCAGAATTGGCAAAACGGCATTTTTCGCACCGCTGATGTCCAAAGTTCCTACCAAGGGTCTGCCACCGTCTATGACCAGAGCCTCCATCCCATCGCCTCCGCATTTTTTGCCATCCTATGCGGAGAAACCCCGGTATGTGCCAAGGCTATGCCTGAGACAGAGTTTTGATGACCCCGTAAATTCGTTCTGTTGCGTCCACCACCGCCATTTTTTTCGCGGCGATTCGCATGGACTTCAGCCGTTCCGGGTCTGCCAGAAGTTCTTTGGCCGTCTGATAGAGGCTTTCGCCGTCGCAATCGGCTTCCCGGATGACCACGGCAGCGCCATGACGCTCCAAAACTCTGGCGTTCTTTTCCTGATGATTATCCGTCACATTTGGTGACGGCACCATGATACAGGGCGTACCCGATGCGCAGACCTCACTGATGGTGGCCGCCCCTGCCCGACAGATGAGTAGATCCGCCGCCGCCATGACCTGAGGCATATCATAGATATATTCCTGCATCTGCAAATGGGGATGCTGTTCAAGGTCAAGCCCCTGCTGACGCACAAAATCCGGCATCCACTTCCAACCGTAAGAGCCGGTGGCATGGATATGGCGGAACAGACCGTCCTCGGCCTCCTTGACCATAAAGCCTGCCATCTTCTTGTTCATTTCCCTTGCGCCCAGACTGCCCCACGCGGAGACGATCAAAGGGCGGTCGTCGTCGATTCCCAGTGCCTTGCGGGCTTTGACCCGGTCGGCATACAGAAAATCCCCTCGCACAGGCGTGCCGGTGACCAGAACTTTTTCCGGCTGAGGGTACTTCTCCCGGCTGTCCTCAAAGGACACCATGACCTGCTTTACCGTATTGGCCACCATGCGGGTGGTCAGACCGGGAACGGCATTGGATTCGTGAACAGCCGTGGGGATGCCCAGCTTCGCGCCCATTTTCAGTGCCGGGAAGCTGGCGTAACCGCCTGTGCCCACGATGACATCGGGCTTGAATTCCCGGATGATCTTTCTTGCCTTTTGCATAGAGCCTGTCATATGAAACAGGGTGCAGACATTATGCCAAATGCCTGCCGGAGTCAGCTTCCGCTGGTAATTGGAGATCTTCAGAGTCTCCAAAGCAAAGCCCTCCCGGGGAATGAGACCGGTCTCCATGCCGTCCTCTGCGCCTACAAACAGAATCTCACAGCCGGGATCTCGCTCCTGACACAGCCGTGCCACAGCAATGGCCGGGTTGATATGGCCGCCAGTCCCACCACAGGTAAACAAGATACGCAAATCCTTCACCTCTCAGGGAGACAAAGGCGACCTGGAGGGTCGCCTTTGAAAAAATCATTGTAATAGCTGATTGTCGCACTGCCGGGACACGCTGAGAATCAGTCCCATTTCAAAAAGCTGAAGAAGCAGTGCCGTTCCGCCGTAGGAGAAAAACGGCAGGGAGATGCCCGTTGCAGGCAGGAAATTGGTCACCACGCCGATGTTGAAGAACACCTGCAGGGCTAGGAGGGTGGAAATGCCCGCCGCCAACAGAGCGCCGAAGCGATCCTT
>JAZSAW010000037.1:0-2274 GCA_045602105.1 Candidatus Avilachnospira sp. | reverse complement strand
GGTCAATGCGGACGATTATTACGGAAAAAGCGTGTTCCGGGATATGATAAACTGGCTGAAGACTTTGCCGGAAAACAGCATGGGACAATATGCGCTGGCAGGCTACTGCCTGAAAAATACCCTCAGCGATTTTGGCGGTGTAACTCGGGGCATCTGCTCTGCTGATGAGCAGGGTTACCTGCAAAATGTGCAGGAAGTGAAAAATATCAGAAAGACCCCGCAGGGCGTAGCCATTGGAGAAGAAGACGGAAATTTTGTGGACGAAGACAGTCTGGTCTCCATGAATCTCTGGGCGTTTACCTCTGATGTATTTGCCCTGCTCCGGGAGGGCTTTGAAAAGTTTTTGGATAAAGCGGGAAGTGAATTGACTTCGGAATTGGTGATCTCCGTTCTGGTGGATGAGCTTCTGCACCGCGGACAGATCTCCGTCCGGGTACTTCCCACCATGGAGTGCTGGCTGGGCGTGACCTATCAGCAGGATCTGCCCCATGTGCAGGAGGACTTCCGCGCCCTCCATGACCGTGGCGTATATACCATTTTATGGGAAGAAAGGGAGTATATCTATGGGTAAGTATTTTGGCACTGACGGCTTCCGTGGAGAAGCCAACTGCAACCTCACCGCGGATCATGCCTATCAGGTGGGTCGTTTCCTCGGCTGGTACTATGGCGAACTGCGCCGTCAGGCGGGGGAGGAGGGTCCTGCCCGTATCGTCATCGGCAAGGATACCCGCCGTTCCAGCTATATGTTTGAATACGCTCTGGTGGGCGGTCTGGTGGCTACCGGCGCAGACGCCTATCTGCTCCATGTCACCACCACTCCCTCTGTGGCCTATGTGGCAAGAGTGGACAGCTTCGACTGCGGTATCATGATCTCCGCCAGCCATAACCCTTATTACGATAACGGCATCAAGCTCCTGAACGGTCAGGGCGAAAAGATGGACGAACAGACCATCACTCTGGTGGAGGCTTATCTGGACGGCAAGCTGGAGGCATTTGGTCAGAGCTGGCCGACCCTGCCCTTTGCGACCCGGGATAAGATCGGACGGACGGTAGACTATGTGGCGGGACGAAACCGCTATATCGGGTACCTGATTTCTCTGGGCATCTACTCCTTCAAGGGTTTGAAAGTGGGTCTGGACTGCGCCAACGGCAGTGCGTGGAATATCGCCAAATCCGTTCTGGATGCCCTTGGAGCAAAGACCTATGTCATCAATGCCGAGCCCAACGGCACCAACATCAATCTGGATGCCGGCTCCACCCATATCGAAGGTCTGCAGAAATTCGTGGTGGAGAACGGTCTGGACGTGGGCTTCGCCTATGACGGCGACGCTGACCGTTGCCTGTGCGTGGATGAAAAGGGACAGGTGGTCAACGGCGACCATATCCTGTATATCTACGGCAAATATATGAAGGAGCGGGGTAAGCTCCTGAATAACACGGTGGTCACCACAGTCATGTCCAACTTCGGTCTTTACAAAGCCCTTGACGAGTGTGGTATCGGTTATGCCAAGACTGCCGTGGGCGATAAGTATGTCTATGAATATATGGCGCAGAACGGCTGCCGGATCGGCGGTGAGCAGTCCGGTCATATCATTTTCTCCAAATATGCCTCTACCGGTGACGGTATCCTGACCAGCCTGAAAATGCTGGAGGTCATGATGGCAAAGAAGAAGTCCCTCAGCGAGTTGGCAGAGGGTCTGACCATCTACCCTCAGGTGCTGGTCAATGTCCGGGTCAAGGATAAGGCTCTGGCACAGCAGGATCCCGCCGTGCAGAAAGCCGTGGAGGCTGTGTCCGTGGAGCTGGGGGATACGGGTCGTATCCTTGTGCGGGAATCCGGCACAGAGCCGGTGATTCGCGTCATGGTGGAAGCCCCGGAAAAGTCGATCTGCGAGAATTATGTAAACCAAGTGGTGGATGTGATCTGCGCAAGGGGTCACAAAGCCTGAATGAGAGGGAAGTAAATTGTCCGTTTTACACGCGATTTTGGTCACATTTTTTGTATCCATGGTGCCGGTTTTGGAGCTTCGGGGCGCGATCCCCATGGGCGTAGCCGGCGGATTGTCCCCCTTGATGGCACTGGCCATCGCCGTAGTGGGGAACATGGTGCCAATTCCGTTTCTGATTCTCTTTACCCGCCGGGTGCTCAACTGGCTCAAGGATAAGGGGCGAATTGGAAAACTGGTGGAGAAGCTGGAAAACCGGGCAGCCGAAAAAAGTAAGATCGTGGAAAAGTACGCCGCCATCGGTCTGTGTATTCTGGTGGCCATCCCC
>JAZSAW010000036.1:0-3128 GCA_045602105.1 Candidatus Avilachnospira sp. | reverse complement strand
AGGTTTTGCTCATGGACGAGCCCACAAGCGCTCTGGACCCCATCTCCACCTCCCGAATCGAGGAGCTTGCCTTGCAGTTAAAAGAAAACTATACTATAATCATGGTGACCCATAATATGCAGCAGGCAGTCCGTATTTCCGATCATACGGCGTTCTTCCTCCTTGGAGAGCTGGTGGAAATGGGCGAAACGGAGAAATTGTTCTCCCAGCCCACGGATCAGCGCACGGAAGATTACATTACAGGGAGGTTTGGATAAGATGAGAAGCAGATTTGATGAGCAGCTCAGCCTGCTGAACAGGAAAATGATCGAAATGGGCGCGGAATGTGAGAGCATCATCGCCCTGTCTGCAAAGGCGCTGTTGGATGGCGATACCGCAGGAGCGCAAAGAGCCAGACAGCAGGGGCATAAGATCGACCAGCTGGAACGGGAGATCGAAGCCATCTGCCTGAAGCTCTTATTGCAACAACAGCCTGTGGCAAAGGACTTGCGGGTCATTTCGGCGGCACTGAAAATGATCACCGATATGGAACGAATCGGCGATCAGGCGGAGGATATTGCTGAGATCATCACCTACCTGAACGGCAGGACCGGTGAAGAATGTCACGATATTCGGCTGATGGCAGAAGCCACCATCAACATGGTCACGGACAGTATCGACGCCTATGTAAATCAGGATCTGGCTCTCGCCAAATCTGTATCCGATCACGATGATGTGGTGGATGACGCCTTCGACCGTGTCAAGCAGGCGCTCATTGCCATGATCTCCGAAAATACCGCCGAAGGAGAGTATGCCCTGGACCTGCTGATGATCGCCAAATACTTTGAACGCATCGGCGACCACGCCACCAATATCGCCGAGTGGGTGGAATTTTCTGTGACCGGCGTTCACAAAGGAGACTAATATGATCTGGTGCGTAGATGACGACAACACCATCCGGGATATTGAGGTCTATACCCTGACCCAGACCGGCTTTGAGGCAAGGGGCTTCGCCGATGGCATTTCCATGCTGGAAGCCCTGAAGTCCGAAAAGCCGGAGCTGATCGTTCTGGACATCATGCTCCCCGGCAAAGACGGCGTTGCGGTGTTGAAGGAGATCAGAAACGATCCCGAGACCCGAAAAATTCCGGTCATTATGGCCACAGCCAAAGGCACGGAGATGGATCGGATTCAGGGACTTGACACAGGGGCTGACGATTATCTGGTCAAGCCCTTTGGCGTCATGGAGATGGTCTCCCGCATCAAAGCGGTGCTTCGCCGGTGTCAGCCCGATGAACAGGAAAACGTGCTTGCCGTGGGGGACATTACCCTTCATGAACAGGAACACCTTGTCACCGTCAAGGGTGACAAGGTCGTACTTACCTTCAAGGAATTTGCGCTCCTCAAGCTCTTTCTGCAAAATCCGGGCATCGTATTTTCCCGGGACAAGCTCCTTTCAGCTGTGTGGGGCGTGGATTACCTCGGTGAATCCCGGACGGTGGACGTACATATCAAGACGCTTCGCCAGAAGCTGGGGGACGCAGGTCTGCAAATCAAAACGGTCATCGGCGTGGGCTATAAAATGGAGGCAACGGCATGACCAAAAAGATTTTCCGCTCCATTATCGCCGTGGCTATGGTCGTGCTTTTCGCCAGCCTGTTCATCGCAAGCACCTTTTTATACGATTATTTTAACAAATCGCAGGTGGCACAGCTCAAGGAGGAGCTGTCCCTTGTGGCGACCAATGTGGACAAGGTCGGAACCGGATATTTCGATAATTTTGATTCTTCTATGTTCCGGTTTACCCTCATCTCCCCGGACGGCTCGGTGCTCTACGATTCTCAGGTAAATGCTCAGGATATGGAAAACCATCTTGCCCGGGAAGAAATTTCCGAGACCCTCCAAAACGGCACAGGAAGCAGTGCCCGCTATTCCTCCACCCTGACTCAGCGTACGTTTTATGAGGCTACCCGCCTTGCAGACGGCAACATTCTTCGCATTTCCGTCAGTCAGGTGACCGTTGGCGCGCTGATGCTCCGAATGTTTCCCGCTGTCTGCATCATCGTTGCCATCTCCGCCCTTGTGTCCCTTGTGCTGTCCCACAAAATGGCAAAAAGCATCGTAAGACCACTGAATGAGCTCGACCTGGAGCATCCTGCCGAAAACGACGTCTATGAAGAGCTGACGCCGATTCTTGCCAAGCTCAACAAACAGCATACGCAGATCACACAGCAGATGCAGGAGCTCAGGAAAAAAGCCGATGAATTTGCCCAGATCACCGCTTCCATGAACGAAGGACTGATCCTTCTGGACAAAAACGGCAGGATCCTCAGCCTCAATTCCGCAGCCAAAAAGCTCTTTGACACAGACGAAACGGCAGTCGGTCGTGATTTTCTCACCCTTGACCGCAATGCCCATATGAGCCACGCCATCGAAATGGCTTTTGCGGGCAGACACAGGGAGTTCCGCGAAGAACGAAACGGCAGGGAGTACCAGTTTGTCATCAACCGCACTGAGTCAGACGGTAAGACAGTAGGCGCGATCATTCTTTGCTTTGATGTGACCGAAACCGCCTTTGCCGAGCGAAACCGCCGGGAATTCACCGCCAATGTTTCCCACGAACTGAAAACACCCCTGCAATCCATTATCGGAAGCGCGGAGCTTCTGGAAAACGGTCTGGTCAAGCCGGAGGATACGGCAAGATTTGTGGGCAATATCAAAAATGAAGCCTCTCGACTGGTTTCCCTCATCAACGACATCATCCGTCTTTCTCAGCTGGATGAAAACCATGAGCCTGCCACAGAATCTGTAGACCTGTATGAGGTGGCGAAAGAAGTGGTGGAGATTCTGACAGAATCGGCGATGAAAAAACAGGTCGCCCTGTCCTTGCACGGCGAGCCCTGTGTCATGACCGGTATCCGCAGATACCTCTATGAAATTCTCTATAACCTCTGTGACAACGCCATCCGCTATAACAATACCGGTGGAGCAGTCACTGTCCGGCTTCAGCATGCAGACGGGCATATCCGGCTCTGTATCAGCGACACCGGCATCGGCATCCCTGCCGAGCATCAAAGCCGTATTTTTGAACGCTTCTACCGTGTGGACAAAAGCCATTCCAGACAAACCGGCGGAACAGGTCTTGGCCT
>JAZSAW010000035.1:0-16875 GCA_045602105.1 Candidatus Avilachnospira sp. | reverse complement strand
CCTGCAGAGCGACCATACCGGGGCGGTCATCCTGCCGGTCAGAGGCATTTGTGCCGTCTATAAGTATGTCATAACCATCAGACAAAGCCTGCTGTTTCAGATAGGAAAGCATGGCCTTTTTGCAGTGATAACACCGGTTTTTTCCATTTATTTCTACATCCTTACAGCAGAGGATGTCCAGATCCAAAACCGCTACGTCCGGCGCAAGGGCTCTGGCATCATCCAGCTCAAAGGCGGGCTGAAAGGGGGTGCGGACAAAATAGGGGCGCACATCACAGCCCAGCTTGCGGGCGATATACAGCAGATAAGCCGAATCCACGCCTCCGGAAAAGGCCAGAGCGACCTTGGGGGTTTGGTCAAAGAATTCAGAAAGGGTCATAAGGTCACCTCTGGATGATTATAGCATAGATTGGCATCTTTGTGTGAAAAAGATTTCCTTGCGCCTTTCAGCTGTCCGTGGTAGGATAAACCAAAAGGAGGCGATACCATGAAATGGCTCATCGCATCAGACCTCCACGGCTCTGCCTGCTAT
Organism: Candidatus Avilachnospira sp.; assembly: GCA_045602105.1. Taxonomy (GTDB): domain Bacteria; phylum Bacillota; class Clostridia; order Oscillospirales; family Oscillospiraceae; genus Avoscillospira. Next base: position 16,343 of record JAZSAW010000035.1, on the reverse strand, counting down.
ACCCGGCAGCTCCTTGAGGCCTGTGAAAAAGAGAATCCGGATCGGATACTTTTGCTGGGAGATCTTCTGTATCACGGACCGCGAAATGCTTTGCCCAAGGATTACGCACCTGCTGAGGTCATTGAACTGCTCAATCCCCTGGCGGACAAGCTCACCTGTGTCCGGGGAAACTGTGACGCGGAGGTAGATCAGATGGTGCTGGATTTCCCCATTATGGCAGATTATTGCGTGGTGGAGGACAATGGCTTGACCATCTATGCCACCCACGGGCATATTTTCTCCGAAACGCAGCCTCCCAAGCTTTCGGCTGGGGCAATACTTCTGTGCGGACACACCCATGTGCCCAAGTGCGCAGACCATGGTAATTTCCATTATCTCAATCCCGGCTCTGTGTCCATTCCCAAGGAGGATAGCTGGCATGGCTATATGACCCTGGAACAGGGGAAATTCCTCTGGAAAGACCTGAGTGGTCAGGTAAAAATGGAATATATCCACAAATAAAAAGAAAACCGCTTGTTTCCAAGCGGTTTTCTTTTTGTCATTTATTGAGTGTCGATTCCCTTTTGGGAAAATACATCCTGCAAAAGTGCCATATCGTTGGGGATAGAAATGGGCTCACCACAGGCGGCGATGGCGTTGGCAACGTCTTTCAGACCGTTGCCGGTGACCACAGAAACCACTGTTGCATTGGCGGGAATTTGACCGGCCTCGCAGAGCTTTTTCAGTCCCGCCGCACCGGTGACGCCTGCCGGCTCACCGAACACACCGCAGGTGCTACCCAGAAGCTTCTGGGCGGCCATGATCTCCTCGTCCGTGACATTGACAGTCAGCCCCTTGAATTCCCGAATGGCCATCAGTGCCTTATCAGCGTTGCGGGGCACGCCTACGGCGATGGAATCGGCAAGGGTATTTTCCTCCATGGGATACCAGTCCTCGTTGCGCTCGATGGCTCTGTTCAGGGGACAGCAACCGGAGGCCTGCGCGGAGATCAGCCGGGGCAGTCGATCAATAAAGCCAATGGCATACAGGTCTTTCAGACCTTTCCAAAGACCGGCGATGGTACAGCCGTCACCCACAGAGATGGCGATATAGTCCGGCACTTCCCAGTTCAGTTGCTCCATGATCTCCAGAGCCACGGTCTTCTTGCCCTCGGAGAGATAGGGGTTGATGGCGGCGTTGCGGTTGTACCAGCCCCATTTGTCGATGGCAGATTTGCTCAGCTCGAAGGTATCTTCATAAGAGCCCTGAACGCTGATGACATTTGCGCCAAAGGTCATGAGCTGGGCGACTTTTCCCTTGGGGGCACGGGAGGGGACGAAAATAAAGGTCCTGAGGCCTGCGGCGGCGGCATTGCCCGCCAGAGAGGAGGCGGCATTGCCCGTAGAGGAGCAGGCAATGATGCCCGCCCCGGCTTCCATAGCCTTGGCCACCGCCATGGAGGACGCCCGGTCTTTTAGAGATGCGGTGGGATTAAGACCATCATCTTTGATGTAAAGCCTGCCGATACCTAGCTTTTCTGCCAGACGGGGCGCTTCATACAGGGGAGACCAGCCTACCCGCAGGGGTGGCTCGGGGGTATCGGTCTCCACAGGAAGCAGTTCCCGATAACGCCACATGGAGTAGGTTTTCCGCTGGGCTAGGGTTTCTTTGGTCAAAACAGTCTTGATGTAGTCGTAATCGTAGGTGATCTCCAGAATACCCCCACAGGTGCAGGTGGTAAGATCGGGTACTGCGTCATAGGTTTTTCCGCATTTGACGCATTTGCCGTATTTTACATGACGCATAGCGCACCCTCCTTACAGAGATTTCAGCACTCCGGCTTCCTCGTTGAAGGCCTCAATGAGGGCATCCAGCTCCTTAGCCTGAGCATGGACAGCATCCCAAGTGTTTTCTGTGTCGTACCACTGAGCGTTCAGGTCTTCCACATCCATCTGCTGCTGTTCCACCCAAGTGTAATACTTCAGGTTATGCACCCGCTTACGCTCGGCATAGGTCAGCTCCAGAAGATTGTCGGTCTTCTGACCCAGCATATGCAGGGCGTGATCCTTGGCAGCCTCAACAACGGAATAAGTTCCGTGGAGCTCGTTGAGCTCAGTGACCCGGGACTTATACATATCGGCGGAGTCGGTCAGGACAGTGGCGACCACATCGTTTTCCGTCAGCTCGTAGTATTTTGCCATCTTGATACAGCAAAGCACATTGGCGATACCGGAAATACCCATCCAGGTGAACTTCTGGATCTGCTCGTCGGTCATGCCCAGCTCCTCGCGGAGATACTTCTGACCGTCGGCCGTATTGAACAGGCGGAGCAGACGCTGGGAGTCTTCATCATCAATGGCAATGGCCATGTCGGTGTTCTTCACATTATGTACCCAGGGGATATGCTTATCGCCGATGCCTTCGATCCGGTGACCGCCGAAGCCGTTGTCCAGAATGGTGGGACACTGGAGGGCTTCGCCTACGCCCAGTTTCAGACCGGGATAGCGCTCCTTCAGCAGATCACCGGCGGACATAGTACCGGCAGAGCCGGAGGTGAAGCAGGCGCCGGCAAACCGCTGACCGGGCTTTTTGATGCCTTCGAAGAGGTCAGACAGGGCATAGCCGGTGACGTTGTAGTGCCACAGGGGGTTGCCCATTTCGGCGAACTGGTTGAAGATCATCATGGTGGGATCTTGTTTCAGCTCCCAAGTCTTGTCGAAGATCTCCTTGACGTTGGATTCGCAACCGGGGGTGGCAATGATCTGTCCGGCGATGGACTGGAGCCATTCAAACCGCTCCTTGGACATATCCTGAGGCAGAATGGCCACAGAGTCGCAGGCCAACAGCTTGGAGTTGAATGCTCCACCACGGCAATAGTTGCCGGTAGAGGGCCATACGGCATGGTGATAGGTGGCGTCAAACTGACCGGTCACCAGTCGGGGAGCCAGACAGCCGAAGGATGCACCGACCTTGTGGCAACCGGTGGGGAACCACTTGCCGGCCATGGCGACGATCCGGCAGGGGACACCGGACAGGCTGGAGGGAATCTCCACATAGTTGGGGATGGCCTGATACAGTCCACCGGATTCCTTGGCTTCATTGTGCCAGCTGATTCGGAACAGATTCACGGGATCCACATCCCAGAGTCCGGTGGTTTTCAGTTTATCCTTGATCTTCTCCGGAATCAGGTCAGGATTTTGCATCTGGGCAATGGTGGGGATGACGATGCGATTTTCTCTGGCCTTCTGGATATTATGCGCAAGGCCCTCTTTGTGGATGGACAGATCGATCATATCAGTTACCTCCCGTTTTATTGTCTAAATAAGAATACAACGTATATTTTGAGATGCCAAGGTGCTGGGCGATCTTATCACCGGACTTGGTGATGAGCATCGCGCCCTGACTGTTCAGGAACTGGACGGCTCGCACCTTATCGTCCTTGTTCATCAGGGCAGGGGGTTTGCCTACCAGCTCATCGGCCTGACGGATCAGGTCATCCAGCAGATCGGAGACATTCAGGGTGATCTTCTCCGGCTCTTTCCGGGGAGACTGGTCTACCTGAATAATGGAATGGATGGCGTTTTCCGCCATGGTCAGGGTGGAAATATCATAATTGATGCAGAATATTGCACAAATATTCCCCTCATCATCCCGAATATACATGGAGGAGGACTTGAGAATCTTGCCGGATGGCGTTCTGGTGAGATAACACAGCTCATCATGGGTGTCGTTGCACTTTTTGCCCAACTGCTCCAGCACCACATGGGACGGACCGTCACCTACCTTACGCCCGGTGACATGACCGTTTTCTATGGCAACAATAGAATTGCTGGCACTTTTTTCGGAGATCTCATGGATGACGACTTCACAATTTGGACCAAACTGGGCGGCTATGCCTCTGGCCATTTGTTTCAGTCGTTCCAGCTCGGATCGTTTCAACATAAAATCCCTCCTTGCTACATCCATGATACCACATATTCAAGAGAAATCAAGAGAATTTCTAAAAAAATTTCAGCCTAACAAAAATTTTGTTTGACAACTACCAAAGATATGTTATGATGGAGTTAGAAAAACCGGAAAGGGAGGATCATCTTATGAATTTTGAGGCAATCAAAGCGGCGGCCAAATCCTATGAAGCGGATATGTCCAAATTCCTTCGCGCCATGATCGCCATCCCCAGCGAAAGCTGTGAGGAGGGGGACGTGGTCAAGTGCATCGAAGCAGAGATGAAAAAGCTGAACTTTGACAAGGTGGAGATCGACGGCCTTGGCAACGTCATCGGCTGGATGGGTGATGGAGAAAAGATCATTGCCATCGACTCCCACATCGATACCGTGGGTATCGGCAATCTGGCCAACTGGACCCATGACCCTTACACCGGCTACGAGACCGACGAGATCATCTACGGTCGCGGAGGCTCCGATCAGGAGGGCGGTATGGCGTCGGCGGTCTACGGCGCAAAGATCATGAAGGATCTGGATCTGATCCCCAAGGGCTATAAGATCATGATCGTCGGCTCCGTGCAGGAAGAAGACTGCGACGGTATGTGCTGGCAGTACATCGTAAATAAATATTTCCCCAGTAAGGAGCAGGCGCAGAAGCAGATCGAATTCGTCATCTCCACCGAGCCCACCGATGGCGGTATCTACCGCGGTCACCGGGGACGGATGGAGATCCGGGTGGACGTCAAGGGCGTTTCCTGCCATGGCTCTGCTCCTGAGCGTGGCGACAATGCCATCTATAAAATGGCGGACATCCTGCAGGAGGTACGGGCACTGAACGAAAACGACGATGCCGACACCACGGAGATCAAGGGTCTGGTCAAGATGCTCAATCCCAAGTATAATCCCGAGCATTATGAAGACGCCCGTTTCCTTGGCCGGGGCACCTGCACCACCTCTCAGATCTTCTACACGTCCCCCAGCCGTTGCGCTGTGGCGGATTCCTGCTCCATTTCCATTGACCGCCGGATGACCGCCGGAGAGACCTGGGACTCCTGCCTGCAGGAGATTCGGGATCTGCCTGCCTGCAAGAAATACGGCGATGATGTGACCGTCAGCATGTATATGTATGACCGTCCCGCATGGACCGGTGAGGTCTATGAGACAGAGTGCTTCTTCCCCACATGGATCAACCGGGAAGACGCGGCTCATGTGCAGGCTCTGGTGGATGCCCATAAGGGACTGTTCGGTGACAGCCGGATCGGCGCACCCTCTGCCATGGATAAGCGTCAGCGTCCTCTCATCGACAAGTGGACCTTCTCCACCAACGGCGTTTCCATTCAGGGTCGGTACGGCATCCCTTGTGTGGGCTTTGGACCCGGTGCAGAATCCCAGGCTCATGCCCCCAATGAGATCACGTGGAAGCAGGATCTGGTCACCTGTGCAGCTCTGTATGCCGCTGTTCCCGGCCTGTATCGGGAGGAGAACAAGACTGCCAATGCGACCCAGTTCCGTCAAAGCCTGACTGACAACGACATCCGATAAGCGTATAAGGAGGAATACCTATGAGCAAAGCGACTGAATTGGCAAAGCATCTGGAAGAACTGAACATCAGCGAGATGTACCAGAAGGACTTCTACTGGACATGGGATAAGACCGATGACGAGCTGGAAGCCATCTTCACTGTGGCTGACGCCCTGCGTGATCTGCGGGAGCGGAACAAGGCTACCAGAATCTTCGATTCCGGTCTGGGTATCTCCATCTTCCGGGACAATTCCACCCGTACCCGCTTCTCTTTTGCTTCCGCCTGCAATCTTCTGGGACTGGAAGAGCAGGTGCTGGATGAAAAGGTCAGCCAGATCGCCCATGGCGAAACTGTCCGGGAGACCGCCAACATGGTGTCCTTTATGGCAGATGTCATCGGCATCCGGGACGATATGTTCATCGGCGAGGGTCATAAGTATCAAAAGACCTTTATGGACGCTCTGGATGAGGGCTACAAGGAGGGGATTCTGGAACAGCGTCCTACGCTGGTCAACCTTCAGTGTGACGTAGACCATCCCACCCAGTGCATGGCGGATATGCTCCATATTATTCATGAATTTGGGGGAGTGGAAAACCTCAAAGGCAAGAAGGTCGCCATGACCTGGGCTTATTCTCCCTCCTACGGCAAGCCTCTGTCCGTACCTCAGGGCGTGGTGGGTCTGTTCACCCGTATGGGTATGGATGTGGTCCTTGCCCATCCTGAGGGCTACGAGATCATGCCCGAGGTGGAGGAGATCGCCAAAAAGAACGCAGAAGCCAGTGGCGGTACATTCACCAAGACCAACTCCATGGAGGAGGCCTTCAAGGATGCCGACATCGTCTATCCCAAGTCCTGGGCACCCTTTGCCGCTATGGAACAGCGTACCAAGTTCTATCAGCAGGGCGACAAGGCCGGCATCGACAAGCTGGAGCAGGAACTGTTGGCACAAAACGCCACCCATAAGGATTGGGCCTGCACCGAGGATATGATGAAGCTGACCAAGGACGGCGAGGCGCTGTATCTTCACTGCCTGCCTGCGGACATCACCGGCGTGAGCTGTGAGACCGGCGAAGTGGACGCTTCTGTCTTTGACCGCTATATGGTGCCTTTGTATAAGCAGGCATCCTTCAAACCCTACATCATCGCCGCTATGATCTTCCTGGCTCGGGTGAAAGACCCCGCTGAGGCACTGAGAGCCATGGATTCTGCGGATAAGACCCGTAAGCAGTTCTGATTTATCTCTTAGGGAGGTCAGGAATATGGGAAAACGCATTGTGATCGCCCTGGGCGGAAACGCCCTTGGCAATACCCTGCCGGAGCAGGCCAGTGCCGTCAAGACAACGGCCAGAGCCATAGTAGACCTGATCGAGGACGGCAATGAGGTCATCGTCGTCCATGGCAACGGCCCTCAGGTGGGAATCATCAATAACGCGATGCTGGCTCTTATGCATGAAGATCCTACGCAGGGGGCAACTCCGCTGTCTGTCTGTGGCGCAATGAGTCAGGCCTATATCGGATATGACCTGCAAAATGCCCTGCGGGAAGAACTTTTTGATCGGGGCATAACCAATAAACCTGTGGTGACCATGGTCACGCAGGTGGAGGTAGACCCCAATGACCCGGCGTTCCGAAACCCCTCCAAGCCCATCGGCAAATTTCTGACCAAGGAGGAAGCCGAGCATATGACCGAAACTACCGGATTTCTCTATCAGGAGGATGCCGGACGGGGCTGGAGACGGTATGTGGCATCTCCCAAGCCCAAGCATATCATTGAGGCCGGCGCGATCCGTGCCCTGACGGAGGATGGCCATGTGGTCATCTGCTGTGGCGGTGGCGGTATCCCGGTGTTTCGCACACAGGGTAACCACCTGAAAGGCGCGGCGGCGGTCATCGATAAGGACTTTGCCTCTGAGCTTCTGGCGGAGCTTCTCCATGCGGACACCCTGATCATCCTCACTGCCGTGGAAAAGGTGGCCATCAACTTCCGCAAGGAAAATGAGAAATGGCTGGACTGCCTGACCCCGGAGGAGGCAGAACAGTATATTGCCGAGGGACACTTTGCACCCGGCTCTATGCTTCCCAAGGTGGAGGCGGCGGTGAAGTTTGCCCGCTCCGCTCCGGGACGCACGGCGCTGATCACTCTGTTGGAAAAGGCCAGAGAGGGTATTGCCGGCAAGACCGGAACGGCAATCACACAGGCATAAGAACAAACAAAAGGTCGTGTATCGTTTCCGATACACCACCTTTTTATGGTTTTTTACAGATAGCGTTGAATATCTGCCACCAGAGCATTTACCTGTTCGTCGGTGGTTGCCCAGCTGGTGCAGAAACGCACTGCCGTATGGTCAGGGTCAACAAGCTCCCAGACACTGTAGGTATAGTCCTTGTCGAACTTCTTCAGGGTGTCGTTGGACAGGATGGGGAACTGCTGATTGGTCCAGGATTCGATCAGGAATTTACAGCCTTTTTTCTCAAAAGCTTCTTTGATACGCAGAGCCTGCGCCACGGCTTTTCGGGAGATCGCTTCATATCGGCCATTTTCCAGCAGGGTATCGAATTGCAGACCCAAAAGCCAGCCTTTGGCCAGCATACCGCCTTGGCGCTTGATCATATAACGGAAATCTTTTTTCAGTTCGTCCTTGGCAATGACCACCGCTTCACCGAACAGTGCGCCGACCTTTGTACCTCCGATATAGAACACATCGGTCAGCCGTGCCAGATCGGTCAGAGTCACATCGGTGACAGGGGAGGCAAGACCGTAGCCCAGACGGGCGCCGTCTACGAACAGAGTCAGATTCCACTCGTCACAGGCACGGCGAATCTCCGTCAGCTCCTCCAGCGTGTAGAGCGTTCCGTTTTCTGCCGGATGGGACAGATAGACCATGGCGGGCTGTACCTGATGCTCGTGGGTGGCGTCTGCCCAATGGGCGGCGCAGTAAGCATGGATCTGGGAGGCGGAGAGGCGACCTGTATCCGAAGGCAGGGCAATGACCTTGTGGCCGGTGGCCTCGATGGCGCCGGTCTCGTGGCAGGCAATATGCCCCGGTACAGCGGAAATAACACCCTGATAAGGACGCAGGCAGGAGGCAATGACCGTGGTGTTGGCTTGTGTACCGCCCACCAGAAAATGAACATCCACATCTTCCCGACCGCACAGAGCCTTTATCTTAGCCCGTGCCCGGTCACAGATGGGGTCTTCGGAATATCCGCAAAGCTGGGTGTGGTTTTCCCGGGAAATGGCTTCCAGAATTTCCGGGATACAGCCTTCCGTGTAGTCACATTCAAAACGATACATAGGTTTTCTCCTTACATTTTTTCTTATTATAGCACAGAATAAAAACAAGGGAAAGAGGAAAGATACAGAGCTTGAATTTCCTTGCTTTTCCTGCTATGATGAGTAAAAACTGTGAAACTTGGGGGAAACAGTATGCTTTGTGAGAATATCACCGTAGGAGAAAATGGGCATCTGTACTTTGGCGGACAGGATACGGTGGCTCTGGCGGAAAAACACGGTACGCCTTTGTATCTGATGGATGAAGCCCGAATCCGCCGGAATATGCGAATGTATCAGGAGGCCTTTCGTGCCAATTTTGGCGAGGGCTCTAAGCCTCTGTATGCCAGCAAGGCGGTTTCCTTTAAGCGGATTTATGAGATCGCCAAGGAAGAAGGCATGGGCGTGGATGTGGTTTCCTCCGGAGAGATCTACACGGCACTGAAGGCCGGCTATCCTCTTTCTCAGGCCTACTTCCACAGCAACAACAAGACCGACTGGGATATTGCTTTTGCCATGGAGCATGGTATTGGCTATTTTGTTGTGGACAACCGGGAAGAGGTGGAAGCCATTGACCGCATTGCCGGTCAGCGGGGCATCCGCCAGCCAATCTTACTGCGGGTGACTCCGGGCATCGATCCTCATACCTATGAAGCTGTGGCGACCGGTAAGGTGGACAGCAAGTTTGGCTCTGCCATTGAGACCGGTCAGGCGCTGGAAATGGTGGGCTATGCCCTGAGCCTAGCCAATCTGGAACTCAAGGGAATCCATTGTCATGTGGGCTCGCAGGTGTTCGGAGAGGACATTTTTGAGCGAGCTTCCGATATTATGCTGGAATTTATGGCGCAGTGCCGGGATACTTATGGTATTACGTTGGAGCAACTGGATCTGGGTGGAGGATATGGTGTCCGCTATACGGAACAGGACGGCTATGTAGATATTCCCGAGGCCATTGGACGGGTGGCAGAGCATATGAAAAAGACCTGTGCCCGTCTGGGCATGGCTCTGCCGAAAATTTTCATGGAGCCAGGACGGAGCATTGTTGCCGATGCCGGTATGACCCTGTATTCGGTCGGCACAGTGAAGAAGATCACCGGATATAAGAACTATGTTTCCGTGGACGGTGGCATGACTGACAACCCTCGGTATGCCCTGTACGGCTCTAAGTATACGGTCTGCTCCGCATCCAGACCCGGCACACCCTGTGATCTGACCTGTGACGTGGTGGGACGGTGCTGTGAAAGTGGAGATATTATCCAGCCTGATGTCCGGCTTCCTGAGCCCAAGCGGGGAGAGATCCTGGCCGTCTGCACCACCGGTGCGTACAACTTCTCCATGGCCTCCAATTATAACCGGGTGGCCAGACCTTCGGTAGTCATGGTCACGGCAGATGGAGACTATGTGGCTGTCCGCCGGGAGAGTCTGGACGATTTGGTCAGAAACGATGTATAAGATTCGCAATGTCACTCCCGCAGACCTGAAACAGGTCACAGCGCTGGAAGCATCCTGCTTTCCGCCTGAGGAGGCGGCAGGGGAGGCGGTCTTTGCCTTTCGAATTGCCACCTTTCCGGAGCGGTTTTTCGTGGCGGAGGAAGATGGCGAAATTCTGGGCTTAGTCAATGGCTGTGCCTCAGATCTTCCTGCAATTGAGGATCGGCTGTTTGGACCGGAGGGCCATGAGCCTGAGGGAAAAAACCAGATGATCTTCGGTCTGGCTGTATTGCCTCAAAGGCAAAAGCAGGGGATAGGCAGTGCGTTACTTTACCGCATGATCGATTTTGCCCGGGAAAAACGAATGGAACAGGTGATCCTGACCTGCAAGGCAGAAAAGCGGTCATTTTATGAAAAATTCGGTTTTGTCTGTCAGGGCGTGTCCAGATCAGCCCACGGAGGGGCTCGGTGGTATGATATGACCCTGATAATCTAATAAAAATTTTTAAGACAAGAAAAAAATTATGCAGATTTTTCAAAAAACCTGTGTAATTTTTTTCTTTCTTATGATATAATGCCCATAGGGAGCAACTTTCCCAATCTTACAGAGAGGACTGATCATATGTTCCACCTAAAAGAAAATGGCACCAACGTATCCACAGAGATCATCGCTGGCATAACCACATTCTTCGCAATGTCCTACATCATCATCGTGAACCCCAGTATTCTGGCGCAATCCGGCATGGAATGGGGCGCTGTGTTCCTGGCAACGATCATTGCCTCTATCGTTGGTACACTGGTCATGGGTCTCGTGGCCAACGTGCCCTACGCCCAAGCACCGGGCATGGGTCTGAACGCATTCTTTGTGTTCACGGTCTGCTTCGCTCTGGAATTTACCTGGCAGCAGGCTCTGTCCATGGTCTTTATCTGCGGTGTTCTGAATATCATCATCACCGTAACGAAGATCCGTAAGTACATCATCAAGGCCATCCCCCTGAGCCTGCAAAACGCCATCGGCGGTGGTATCGGCATCTTTGTTGCCTATATCGGTTTGCTGAACGTGGGCTTCGTCAACTTTGGCTCCGGTGTTCCCGCTATGGCTACCCTCAATCAGCCTGTCTTGTGGGTGTTCCTGATCGGTCTGGCCATCACCTTTATTCTGCTGGTGTTGAAGGTCAAGGGCGCGATTCTGATCGCGATCGTTGCCACCACCATTATCGGCATCCCCTTTGGCGTGACCACTATGGGCAACAGCGTCAGCTTTAAGGAGTGCTGTGAGGCTCTGCCCACGACTTTCCTGGCCATCTTCCGTGAGGGCGGTATCGGCAGTCTGTTTACGGATATTTCCAAATTGCCTCTGGTTTTGATCACCATTTTCTCCTTCAGTATTTCCGATACCTTTGATACCATCGGCACTTTCATCGGCACAGGCCGTCGCAGTGGTATCTTCAGCGAGGAAGACGAGCAGATGATGGAAACCAGCACCGGCTTTAAGTCCAGACTGGATAAGGCTCTGTTTGCCGATGCTACGGCTACTTCCATCGGCGCATTGTTCGGTACATCCAATACCACCACCTTCGTGGAAAGTGCCGCCGGTATCGGCGCAGGCGGACGCACCGGTCTGACCTCTGTGGTCGTGGCCATCTGCTTCGCTCTGTCCGCTTTCCTGGCAACCTTTGTCAGCGCAGTTCCCTCTGCCGCCACTGCTCCCGCTCTGGTCGCTGTTGGTGTGATGATGCTCTCCTCCTTCAAGGACATTGAATGGGAAGACCTGACCGAGGCCATCCCCGCTTTCTTTGCCGGTATCTTTATGGCGCTGTGCTACAGCATTTCCTACGGTATCGCAGCGGGCTTTGTATTCTACTGCCTTACCAAGATCTGCACCAAGAAGGCCAAAGAGATCCATCCCATCTTGTGGGTCTGCACCGCGCTGTTCATTTTGAACTTTATCCTGCTGGCAACTCTGAACGTCTATACATCTATAAAAAACACGGCACAGCGAAAGCTGTTCTTTCTTTTATGTTTTCAGGTTTCGTTGTAATGGGCAAGAAACTGCCGGGTACGCTCTTCCTTAGGGTGCTCGATGACTTCTCGGGCAGGGCCATGCTCCACAATGACGCCACCGTCCATGAACATGATCTCATCGGCCACATCCCGGGCAAAGGCCATTTCGTGGGTAACGATGATCATGGTCATTTTCCGATTGCCCAGAGAGCGGATGACCTTAAGCACTACACCGGTCAGCTCCGGGTCAAGGGCGGAGGTAGGCTCGTCAAAGCAGAGAATGTCCGGGTCAAGAGCCAGTGCCCGCGCGATAGCAACGCGCTGCTGCTGTCCACCGGACAGCTGGTGGGGATAGTTGTCCATCCGGTCAGCCAGACCCACTTGCGTCAGGAGCTCCACGCCTTTTTGGTGGATGGCTTCCAGCTCCTGCTTGTTCAGCTTTTTTTGCTCCTTTGCCATGAGCTTGCAGGCAAGGGTCACATTTTCCAGTGCGGTATACTGGGGGAAAAGATTAAAGTTCTGAAACACCAGACCGAACTTCAGCCGTTTTTTGCGGATCTCCTTTTCGGAGAATTTGGCGTGTGCCTGTGCGTCAAAAATCTGCTCACCGCCCACGGTGATGGTGCCCATATCGGGGGTTTCCAGAAAATTCAGGCATCGAAGCAGGGTGGTCTTACCGGAGCCGGAAGAGCCGATAATTGCCAACGACTGACCACGGTTCAGAGAAAAGGAGATATCTTTCAGAACTTCCACATTGCCAAAACTCTTTTGGATGTGGGATACATTGAGCATTTCCATATACAGACCTCCTTACATTCTGAAGTAATCCAGTTTCTTTTCTGTCACATTGAGCAGGATGGTCAGGATACCGCAGGCAACAAGGAAGAAAATGGCAGTGGAGAACAAAGGCCAAATCAGAGCCTTGGAGGAGATGTACTCCTGCGCCATCATAATGATCTCTTTGTTGGCGATGATTCTGGCAAGGGAGGTGTCCTTGACCAATGTGATAAATTCGTTGCCCATGGGGGGAACGATGCGCTTGACCATCTGCATCAGCGTGACCTTAAAGAAGATCTGGCTCTTGGTCATACCCAGTACCTCACCGGCCTCTTTCTGACCAATGGGCGTACTTTGAATACCGCCACGGAAGATCTCGGAGAAGTAGCAGGCGTAATTGACCACAAAGGCGATCAGGGCAGCCTCCAGACGACCCATAGCCTCGCCACCCCAGATCAGACCGGGACCGTAATAAACAATGATGACCTGGAGCATCAGAGGCGTACCGCGGATGATCCAGACAAAGACAGCGGTAATATCCCGAATGGGGCGGATATTTCCCAGAAAACGCCAGATTTTCCGAAGGAATGTGTATTTGGAATCGGTATCAAGCAGGAAAGAGAAAGGACGCCATTTGCTCATGGTGCCAAAGGAAATGATCAGACCCAGAGGCAGACCCAGAGCAAGAGTCACAAAAAAGATCTCCAGATTGATGACGGAGCTTTCCAGCAGCCGATTGATGATGACCATTGCATTCATGTATGTATCTCCTAAACAGGCAAATAGGGGCAGGCGGTAAATACCGCCTGCCTCTATATAGAGGTAGATTTTAGATTAGCCGGCAATTGCGGGGGACAGAGCCAGACCGTACTTTTCAGCCAGAGCGGGCAGAGTACCGTCGGCGACCAGCTCGGCGATAACTTCGTTGACTGCGGCGGTCACATCACTGCCCTGACGGAATGCGATGCCGTATTCTTCGGTAGCCAGCTCAACGCCCTCGAGAACTTTCAGCTCGGCAAAGTCGGTGCCTTCGCCGACCATAGACTTAGCCAGAGTCCAGTCCAGAACAGCGGCGTCAGCAGTGCCGGCCTTGATCTCCATGAGGCAGTCGGTCTGCTTGGCGAGGCCAACATACTCAGCCTGAACCAGATCGGCATTGGCATCCTCACCGGTGATCTGAGCTTCGCCGGCAGAGCCCATCTCGGCAACGACGGTCTTGCCCACCAGATCGGCGGTGGAGGCGATCTCGCTGTCAGCCTTGACCACGATGACCTGAGCGTTCTTCACATAGGCATCGGAGATGCTCATGTTCGCCAGACGGTCTTCGGTGATGGTCATACCGTTCCAGATGCAGTCGATGCTCTTGGCAGCCAGTTCCACTTCTTTGGTATCCCAGTTGATCTCAACAAATTCGGCTTCCAGACCCATCTTTTCACAGACGGCCTGTGCGAACTCCGTGTCAAAACCGGTCAGAGCGCCGGCTTCATCGTAGTAGTTCATGGGCTCGTAGATGGTGATGCCCACGACCAGCTTGCCGTTTTCGGTCACATAGGCCAGATCGGAAGCGGTTTCCTCAACGGGGGCGTCAACGGGGGCATCGACAGAGGGCTCTTCCACATCCACGGGGGCTTCGGTCGTGCCACAAGCCACCAGAGACAGAACCATCATCACTGCCAGAAGCAGGGCAAAAATCTTTTTCATGTTAGTTTCCTCCTAAAATTGGTTTTATTGCGGTGCTTTATCATGGCAATATTTTAGCATGGTAAAGAACTAATGTAAAGAGCAATTAAGACCAAAAAACACCGGGTTTCAACCCGGTGTTTTTGTGCGATATGACGGTTAAAGAACCTTGCTGAGGAAATCCTGCAGGCGGGGGTTCTGGGGATTCTCAAAAATCTGGGCAGGAGAGCCTTGCTCCACCAGTTTGCCCTGATCCATAAAGACCACCCGATCGCCCACTTCCTTGGCAAAGCCCATTTCATGGGTGACTACCACCATGGTCATGCCCTCGTGAGCCAACTCCTTCATAACATCCAGCACCTCACCGACCATTTCCGGGTCAAGAGCAGAGGTGGGCTCGTCAAAGAGCATGACCTGAGGCTCCATGGCCAGAGCACGGACAATGGCGACACGCTGTTTTTGTCCACCGGACAGCTGGTTGGGATAGGCCTTGGCACGGTCGGCAAGTCCCACTCGCTGCAGCAGCTGCATAGCCTTTTCCTCAGCTTCCTCCTTGGTCTTTTTCAGAAGCTGAATGGGAGCAAGGGTCAGATTCTGCAGAAGGGTCATATGGGGAAACAGGTTAAAGTGCTGGAACACCATACCCATTTTCTGCCGGTGGATATTGATATTCACCTTTTTGTCGGTAATATCCACACCGTCAAACAGAATTTCTCCGTCTGTGGGGACTTCCAACAGGTTCAGACACCGCAGGAAAGTGGATTTGCCGGAGCCGGAAGGACCGATGACGACCACCACTTCGCCCTGCGCAATATCCAGACTGACGCCGTCCAGAGCCTTGATCTCGCCGTCCTTAAAGTACTTACAGACGTCTTTTGCCTCAATGATGCATTTACCGCTCACTGCTTCTCAGCCTCCTTTCCAATCTCTCTACCAGATGGGTAAAGAAGATGACCATGATCAGATAGATGACTGCCGCCAGAAGCAGAGGGAACAGATATTCGTATGTAGCGCCACCGACAGTGCTGGCTGCGTAGGTCAGGTCGCTCAGGCCGATATAGCCTACCACAGCGGTCTCTTTCAGCAGAACGATAAATTCGTTGCACAGGGGAGGCAGGACGTTCTTAAAGGCCTGCGGGAGGATGATGTGGCTCATGGTGGGGATGTAACCGAAGCCCAGAGAGCGACCGGCTTCCATCTGACCCACGTCAATGGACATGATACCGCTGCGGAAAATCTCTGCCACATAAGCGCCGGAGTTGATGCCGAAGCAAAGACAGCCCACCAGAATCTTATTCCGGCTGGTGGCGAAGACTACAAAGTTCAGAAGGAGGATCTGCACCACCACAGGAGTGCCCCGAATAACGGTCAGGTAGACCTTGGAGATCATGTTGGCAATGCGCAGGATAAACTTGGGCAGGCCGGACATTTCTGCGCTGTTCTTGTCCCAGGTCACGCGAATCAGGGAGACTATGATACCCAGGGCAATGCCGATAAGCAGGGCAAAAAAGGTCAAAAGCAGAGTATTGCCCAGACCTTTCAGGAACAGCATATAACGCTCCTCAAAGAGGAAGCACTTATAGATATTGAAGAAAAATTCTTCCAAGCCATCCGGCAGGTTCAGCATCCATGCCGGCGCGACCTCAGGCCACAGCACTAGCGGAGTGATTTTGTTCATAGATGTAACTCCTTAGAAAGAATGAGGGCTCAGGATACTGAGCCCTCACTGGAAATT
>JAZSAW010000034.1:0-2301 GCA_045602105.1 Candidatus Avilachnospira sp. | reverse complement strand
GGCAAAGCTCTTTCTCAGGGTTTTACCAAAGTATACGTCCTTTACCATTGCTCTTGACCAGTCCTTTCGTTGAACAGGTATAGTTGAAATTTGCGATCACGCGGCTGCGTGGAAAAAAGTTTTGATTGGGTATTGTCTTTTGGGTCGGTTTCTGCTATACTATCCTCAAGATGGGCGGGAATCCCCGTTCAAGTCGAAGATGAAATCAAGATATTATACCATCAACCTCCCTGGAAGTCAACGACTTTCCGGGATTTTTCATTTTTACGGGCTATATTCAGAAAAAAGTGCCTACCCATTGGGGCAGGCACTTTTCATTTTCTACATATTGCTGAATCGAAGTTTTTTCTGTCTAACGGCAAAATCTGCGATGCTTACTTCTCCTGCAGCTTCTTGGCGTAGGCGATGATGACATCAGCGCAGGCTTCCTTGCCGATGGGGCTGCTGTTAAGAGTGAGGTGGTAGTTGGACAGGTCGCCCCACTTGCCCCGGGTCAGATAGTGATAGTAGGACTGACGGGCAGCATCGGAGTGGTGGACACGGCGGACCGCCTGGTCATGGCTCTCACCAAAGGTGTCCATAGCGTACTTGACCTTGTCCTCCTCCTCTGCGTAGACGAAGACGTTGACCACATTGGGGAAGTCGCGCAGGATATAGTCTGCGCCGCGGCCCACGATGACGCAGGGCCCTTCCTTGGCGATCTTACGAATGGTCTGAGCCTGGGCCATGATGGCCTTATCATAGGAAGAGGCAGCGCCGCTGGGCATCAGCCAGTTCATGATGGTGCGGGCCATGGACTGCTCTTCGGTGTCGTGGATCATTTCCTCAGAAAAGCCGGTCTTCTCCGCGGTCAGCTTAATGATATCCTTATCGTAATAAGGGATGCCCAGGATCTCAGAGATCCGCTTGGCGATGGTTCTGCCGCCGGCGCCATACTCACGGCCGATGGTGATGATACCCTTGAATTCGCTCATAATAGTTCCTCCTCTAACCTGGCTCAGCGCCAGTTTTTGATCTTTTCACGCAGAACGACTTCTGCCTCCCGGAGCTTCTCTTCCACATCCACGCCCCACACGTCCATGCACTCAGCTGCCACATAGTCTATGTCAGTGAAGCCCAGCATATTGCCGCACAGGGTCTTGATATAGTCAAAGCCGCAGTTGCGGTCCAGGATGGGGCCGCCGGCAGTGGTGATATAAAACAGCTTATTTGCCTTGCACAGGCCATGAGGACGTCCATCCTCCCCATACACAAAGGTCAGACCGCCCACAGAGATCTGCTCCAGATAGCAGCGGAGCAGGGCAGGGAACTGATACTCCCAATAGGGCGCGCCCACCAGGATCAGATCGGCCTCCTTGAACTGACGGCCATAGCGGAACATGGGGTGGTCGAACTGTCCCTTCTCCTCCAGCTCATGGCGCTGGGCCAAAGTCCGGCTGTTCAGGGGCAGGATGTCCTCCTGGTCCAGGACCAGTTCTTCCACGGTCACATCCTCCAGAGACTCCTTCATCTGCTCAATAGCTGCCCGGCAGAGGCGAAGGGTGCGGGATGCCTCCCCCCGGATGCAGCTGTTGACGAATAAAACACGCATGACAGTTTCTCCTCCTCTTCTCTTTCTACCAGGATTTTACCATAGTTTTCTTTCCTATGCAACGCAAAAAAAGAGACTCACTGCAAGCAGTGAGTCTCTTGATACGTTTTGATTACACCAGCTGGATGATAGCCATCTCTGCAGCGTCGCCCTTACGGGGACCGATGCGGACGATACGGGTGTAGCCGCCGTCGCGGGTCATATACTTCTGGTTCATCTCGGTGAACAGCTTGTGAGCGACGTCCTCCTTGGTGATGAAAGCCAGAGCCTGACGGTAAGCAGCCAGGTCGTTCTTCTTGGACAGGGTGATCATCTTCTCAGCCAGAGGAGCAACTTCCTTGGCACGAGCCAGAGTGGTCTTGATCTGACCGTTCTCCAGCAGATAGGTCACCATGGCTCTCAGCATTGCCTTACGCTGATCGGTAGGCTTACCGAGCTTACGGTTACCGGACATGTTGGTTCAACTCCCTTCGGTTATGATCGTTCGGATCTTCCGAACGTAGGGTCAATTGTCATCACTGGCCAGGGACAGACCCATCATGGCCAGCTTGTTAATAACTTCTTCCAGAGACTTCCGGCCCAGGTTACGCACCTTCATCATCTCGTCTTCGGTCTTGGAGATCAGGTCCTCGACGGTGTTGATGTTGGCACGCTTCAGGCAGTTGAAGCTTCTGACCGACAGATCCAGCTCCTCGATGGTCATTTCCAGG
>JAZSAW010000033.1:0-7908 GCA_045602105.1 Candidatus Avilachnospira sp. | reverse complement strand
TGGGAAGTCTTTGATGACCCGGAGAAGCTGTTGGACGACGCGGAGTTTGACCCTGTGGCAGTGCTGACACCGGAAGAACTCCGTAGCGACTTACCCAGAGAGTAAAATGAATGTCGTGCATCTTTCGATGCACGACTTTTTGTTGTTTATTCGGCGGTATAGTTATCGAAATAGCCCTGAATGAGAATGATGGGCGTGCCCTTGTCACCGGAGCCGGAGGTCAGGTCACACAGAGAGCCGATCAGGTCGGTGAGCTGACGGGGGGTCGTGCCCTGAGAGGCCATATTGCCCACCAGATCGTCCTTCTTGGCCTTGATGGAGGCAGAGATGGCATCCTTCAGGGCCTGACCGCTGAGGTTGGCAAAATCGTTGTCTGCCAGATATTTCAGCTTCAGCTCATTGGGTGTGCCGATAAGACCGTCGGTAAAGGCGGGGGAGACTACCGGGTCGGCCAGCTCCCAGATCTTGCCCTGAGGGTCCTTGAAAGCGCCGTCGCCGTAGACCATGACTTCCACGCACTTGCCGGTCTTTTCCAGCAACTTGGCCTGAATATCCAGCACCAGGTCCTTACATTCCTTGGGGAAGAGCTTGATCTTGTCTTCTGTGGACTTGTTGGAGCCCAGCAGACCGTATTTTTCGTTATAGCCACTGCCGTTGACAGGAGCGGTGAGCAGATCATCCAGACCGCAGACGACCTTTGCGCCACCGGCCTTCAGGATGCGCTTGGTGCGGGCTCTGGTATGGATGTCGCAGGTAATGATGCAGTCGGTGTAGTCCAGAATGGTCTTGGCCTGATTGGCGAACACCACTTCCACCTCTGCGCCGGCATCCCGGATGATCTGGGAATAGTAGGCGATGTAATCGACGCCGGTAAACTCATGGACATTTTCGCCAAAGAGCTTGCGGTACTGTTCCAGAGACAGGACGTCCGTATAGGGGTTGATGCCGGCCTCGTCCAGCTGATCGTAGGTCAGCAGGGCATTGCCCACTTCATCGCTGGGATAGCTGAGCATCAGGACCACCTTTTTGCAACCCATGGCGATGCCTTTCAGATTGATGGCGAAGCGGTTACGGGACAAAATGGGGAAAATGACACCGACTGTGCCACCGCCCAGCTTGGCTTTGACATCGGCGGCAATATCCTCTACGGAGGCATAGTTGCCCTGGGCACGGGCGACGATGGATTCGGTGATGCCGATGACGTCCCGGTTACGCAGAGCGAAGCCTTCGCTTTCAGCGGCGGCCAAAACACTCTCCACAACAATATCCACCAGATTATCGCCTTCCCGGATAATGGGGCAGCGAACACCGCGGGATACTGTTCCAATTCTTCTTTCCATAATAACATCTCCAAGAAAAGTTTTTTCTTATTATACCGCATGGATAGGGGATGACACAAGAGAAAAATAATAAATTTTGAAAATCTCTGTGATTTTTTGCGACTGTGGGGAAACTTGAAATCAGTGGTAATTTGTGGTACAGTAGGCGTACCTTGAAAAAATCGGGGGAGAACCTATGAAGATCGTCATTATTGGAGACGGAAAGATCGGAAGTGTGCTGGCAGAACAGCTTTCCCGAGAAAGTCATGAAGTGACGCTTATTGACCATCTGGGAGAAAAACTGGAGCAGTCCAATAAGGAACTGGATGTGATGATTCTGGAGGGGGACGGCTCGTCCCATGCTGTGCAGAAGGAAGCCGGTGTGGAGGAGGCTGATCTGGTCATCGCCTGTACCGGCGCAGATGAGCTGAACCTGCTGTGTTGTCTGATCGCCAAGAAGCTTGGTGCAGGACATACCATCGCCCGGGTGCGTAATCCCAAATATGTGGAAGAGCTGAATCTCATCAAAGAGGATCTGGGCCTTAGTCTGGCCATTAACCCTGAGCGGGAGTGCGCGGTGGAAATGGCACGGGTGCTTCGTTTTCCCTCGGTCATCAAGATCGATACCTTTGCCCGGGGGCAGGTGGAGATCCTTAAGCTCAGCGTCACAGAGGATTCACCGCTCAATGGGCTTGCCCTGATGGATATGGGGCGTTTTCAGGCCAAGGTGCTGATCTGCGCGGTGGAGCGGGGAGAGCGGGAAGTCCACATCCCCACCGGTGAATTCCGCCTGCAGGCCGGAGATCGGATCTCCGTTATGGCAAGCCCCAAGGAAGCCCTGCGGTTTTTCCGTCAGGTAGGCGTGGCCCGTACCCGGGTGCGTCAGACCCTTTTGGTTGGCGGTGGTCATATGTCTTATTATCTGGCCAGACAACTTCTGGAGGCGGGTATGGATGTGAAGATCATCGAATCCGATCTGGAGCAGTGCCAGATTCTCAGTCAGCTTCTGCCTCAGGCTACGATCCTGCACGGTGACGGCACAGATCAGCGTCTGCTTTTGGAGGAGGGCATCGAGCACATGGATGCCATCGTGTCCATGACCGGTATCGATGAAGAAAATATCCTGATCTCCATGTACGCCGGAAAAGTATCCAGAGCCAAGGTCATCACCAAGGTCAACCGGGATTCCTATGAGCAGATCGTGGGAAGTCTGGAGCTGGGCTCTGTGTTCTATCCCCGGCGTATCTGCGCCGATAATGTGGTGCGGTTTGTCCGTGCGTTACAGGCGTCAGATCACTCCGCCAGTATGGAGACTTTGTGCAAGATCGCCAGCGGTAAGGTCGAGGCCATGGAGTTTAAGGTCAAATCTGCGTCCTCTTTCTGCGGAGTACCTCTGCAGGAGCTTTCCCTCAAGGAAAATCTGCTGGTGGCCTGTATTTCCCGGGGAGGCAAGATCATCACGCCCCGTGGCAACGATATCATTGAAGTAGGGGACAGCGTCATCATAGTCACCACGCAGGTTGGACTGCGCAGTCTGGACGATATTTTCGCCCAGAAGAAGTAAGGCGGAGGAGACTCTATGAATTATCGAATGATCGCCTATCTGCTGGGTGCGATGATCATCATGGTGTCCGGCTTCATGCTCCTGCCTCTGGTGGTGGCGCTGATCTATGGGGAGACCTCCGGCTGGGGGTTTGCGGTCACCATCGCCGTAGCTGCTCCTCTGGGCTTTATCCTGACCCGTTTTCGCCCTGCGGATCACAGTATGTATGC
Source organism: Candidatus Avilachnospira sp. (assembly GCA_045602105.1). GTDB lineage: Bacteria > Bacillota > Clostridia > Oscillospirales > Oscillospiraceae > Avoscillospira. The sequence continues at coordinate 4,816 of JAZSAW010000033.1, read as the reverse complement.
CCGGGAGGGCTTTGTGATCACCGCACTGACATGGGTCATCGCTTCTCTTGTCGGAGCAGTGCCCTTTGCCTTGACTGGGCAGATACCCAGCTATCTGGATGCGGTGTTTGAAATCGCTTCCGGCTTTACCACCACCGGCTCGAGTATTTTGACCGATGTGGAAGCTCTGGATCACTGTATGCTGTTCTGGCGCAGTTTTTCCCATTGGCTGGGTGGCATGGGTATTCTGGTCTTTATGCTGATTCTGGTCAATCTGGGTGGAGGCCAGTCCAACCATCTGCTCCGGGCAGAGAGCCCCGGTCCATCGGTAAGTAAGATGGTACCCAATATGCGAAAATCCTCTGCCATCCTCTATGGCATCTATATCGCCATGACCTTTGCTTGTGTCATCATGCTGGTGGTGGGCGGTATGCCCTTATTTGACGCCCTGTGCACTGCCTTCGGCACAGCCGGTACAGGTGGTTTTGGTGTTAAGTCGGCATCTATGGGGTACTACGACAGCTACTATCTGCAAACGGTGGTTTCTGTGTTTATGGTACTTTTTGGGGTAAACTTCAACGTGTATTTCCTGTTGATCATGGGCAAGTTTTCCATGGCAATACGCAATACCGAGATCTGGACCTATCTGGGTATTATCCTGACCAGTACGGTGGTCATTGCCGTCAACATTCTACCCCAGTTTCCCCGGTTCTATGATGCGCTCCATCACGCGTTTTTCTCCGTATCGTCTATTATCACCACCACCGGATATGCCACAGTGGATTTTGACCTCTGGCCTCAACTGAGCCGGACGCTTCTGGTCCTGCTTATGGTGGTTGGAGCCTGTGCCGGCTCCACAGGTGGCGGCGTTAAGGTGTCCCGAATCGTCATGCTCTACAAGATGGCTGCCTTTGAGGTGCGGAGGCTGGTCCATCCTCGCAGTGTCAAGGTGCTCACCCTGGATGGCAAGCAGGTGGGGCAGGAAACCATCCGGGGCGTGCAGGCTTACATGGCGACCTATGTGGCTGTTCTGGTGCTGTCTTTGCTTCTGGTGTCTTTGGATAATACGGATATGGATACGACGCTCACTTCCGTATTCGCCACATTAAATAATATCGGTCCCGGTCTGGGACTGGTTGGTCCGGCTGGGAATTACGCGTTTTTCTCCCCGCTGTCCAAAATCGTTCTGACGCTGGATATGCTGTTTGGACGGCTGGAGCTGTTCCCAATGTTGATTTTGCTTATGCCCTCCACGTGGAGGAAACATTAAACATTAAAAAAAGAACTGCGACGGGATAACCGTCGCAGTTCTTTTTTACAGGCTCACGCTGTCGAAGCAGGAATTGGGCAGACTGTCGGACAGCTCCAGCAGGGAGTGCTTCATTCCGCCGGTATAGTCAAAAGGAGGCGGAGTCTGGACAGAAGAAGCGGTCAGGCTTCTCTTTCGGCTGATGGACATGGTCACTGTGGCCACACCGTCCCGGCTGACCTCCATGGCGACTGCACCGCCCATAAGCTGTGCAATATATCGCACCATGGGAAGGCCCAGACCAACACCCCACTGAGGATCGGGCAAAACACCCCGCTGTTCCATCCGCTGGAAACCGGCACGGAGCAGGTCACAGCTTTCTTCCTCGCAGGTGTTCTGTACCTGCAAAAGCACAGCGGTTGCGGTGGTATCCACCCGCAGATGGATGGGCGTGCCGGGTTGACCGTATTTCAGGGCATTGGAGATGAGGTTAAGCAATGCCCGCTCAAGGAGCATGGGGTCGGCAGTGAGGAACAGGGCATTGGCAGGGAGCTTGCAGTGCAATTCCCGATTTGCGGTTTGGCAAATATCCTCCAGCTCCTGCGTCAGCTCCTGCAGGAAAAGAGTCAGATCCAGCTTTTCCAGACAGGGAATATAAGCGCCGTTACGCAGGCGATCCAGATCGGCAAGGTTACAGGCGATCCGGCTCAGGCGGTAGATCTGCCGGTTGATGGCGGCTGTCTGCTCCTGAAGCAGGGGATCTTCCATATCCTCCAGCTCCTCGGAAAGTCGCTGAGTCAGACCGGAAAGGTCGGCTAAGGGCTGTCGCAGGACCTGAGCCGTAACGGCCAGTGTGTCTGTTCCTGCCATCAGGTGCGTACACTGGGACAGGAGAAAAAGTGTGCCATCGGACAGCGCCTGTACCGTAACGCTGGCGGTCTGTCCTCCCAGAGGAACAGGCAGGACAAGGTCGTCTGTGCCGTTCCAGCGGTCAAAAAGCTCTGCGCTTTCCGCCCCCAACCATTGGGGCAGAGCCTGACGGTCATAGGGCGCAAGGGCAGTGGCGTTGCGGTTACTGACCACCGTGCCGTCCTGCCGGATGCAAAAGGCAGGCTGCCCTATCATCTGCAAAACAGGAAGCAGTTGGTCGATGGATTGAGAGAGCATGAGATTCCTCCAATTCTGTCTGTAGCATTATCATGCGCAGACCGGTGGATTTCATTAGGGGAAATTGCGGCGAAGCTGCCGGATGTCTGCTCCCAAAAAGGGACAAAGCTCATAGGAGCCCAGAAGCCGGGAAGCGATGGGTCCCGGATAACGCTGGCGCAGGGCTTCTGTAGAGAGATTGGTGGAGATGATGGTGGGCTGATCGGCCATCAGCCGGGAATTGACCACCTGATACAGGACGGACTGGGTAAATTGGGTGGTCATCTCTGTGCCCAGATCGTCGATGATCAGCAGATCACACTCCAGATATTTTCTGGTCAGCTCCCCCCGGTCACCGCCGAATTTCACCGCTTCAAAGTCGGCGAAGAGCTTACCGGCTGTGTCATAGACCACGGAGAAGCCGTTGTCCGCCACCGTGCGGGCAATGCAGGCGGACAAAAAGGTCTTGCCCAGTCCCGTACTGCCGGTAAACAGCAGGGAGGGGGATTTGGGGGTGAACTCCCGGGCATAACGCCGGCAACGCTGAAAAGTCCTTTGCATCATGCTTCGAGGGGCAGTCTTGGACTGGGCATCGGGCTCAGCGGGGTAATAGTCTAGACGGAACTGGTCGAAGCTCTCTTTTCCTCCGAGAAGGCTGGAGAGCTCCTTTTTCTGTTCCTGCCGGCAGAGCTCTCGCAGACATTCACACATGACTGCGCCCACATATCCGCTTCCTGCGCAGTGGGGGCAGATGGGGGTGCGCTCCAGAATACTTTCTTCCAGATCGTTGGCTTCCAGAAGCCACTCCCGTTCCCGTTGCAGAGCCAGATTTTCGTCTTTGATGGCCGCGATGGCAGCTGTGGTATCCTCTCCCTTGCGGAAGGCGACGGAAACGGCCTTGGCGACGGATTGGCGCATGGCGCGGTCGATCTCCTCCAGCCGGGGGTATTGGGCGTAAACGCTTTGGATGCGGGCGTTGGTCTCTGCTTCATGGTCGGCCTTTGCCTGAGCAAGACGGGACTGTGCCCGATGCAATACGGTTTCGCTGTATGCCATGGCTTATTCCTCCTGCTCCTGCATTATCCGGCGGATGGCTTCCAACTCTAACTGACCCATCCGCCATGTGGAATCCTGCTTATCCGGCTTGCCGGGGGCTTTATCGCCGGTCTGAATCGCCTCTACGGTGTGCAGACCCTGGGTATGCCAGCTGGAAAGGATGGAATTGAGATAGGGCCATTTCAGCCCGCCGGTGTTCATGCAGGTTTTTTCGTAGGCCAGAGCGATCTCTTTTTCGCCAAAGCCCCAGTCTATCCATTGCAGAGCCAGCTTTTCCTCTCCGGGCGTCAGCTTTCTGCTCTGTAACTGCAGGACACTGCGGATTCGACCGACCTTGGTCTGCTTTTCCAGCTGTGTCTGCATATAGGAGGCGGCTTCCTCCAATGTGTCGATACCCAGATCGGACCAGTGATAGGCTTCCCGCTCAATGATTCGCATGGAGGGCAGACGCTGACCGCCACGGATGTGCGCCCGCTGGATGCAGTAGGAGATCAGGATGCTGATGACATCCGCGGGCAGTCCCAGATAATCAAAAAGGGACAGGAGCACTTTCAGCTCCTCGGTGCTCAGAAGCTTGCCCAGACGGCGCTGAACCTCACCCACCAGATGCTGAAATGCATCGCTGTGGCTTTGGGCGTTGATCAGGTCAGCCTCCGTGTAGGCAGGGGGCTGGGCAGGGCGGAGGGCTTTCCGGGTCTCCGGCCAAAGCCCCAACTGCTTCAGAGAGGCAGTGGCACAGTCCAGCCTTTCACGGCTCATGTGCAGGGCACTATCCGCCAGCTCCGGCTGCCCGCCGGCATGTATGTAAAGGTATAACAGTGCGCTGTCACCGGAGGCGGCGGCCAGAAGTTTCCGCCAGTCCTGTTCCGGTATCAGCAGTTCCTGACGTTCCATGGCTCGCCTCCTGTCTGCATAATACTCCAATTTAAGATAGTATAGCACAAATTTCGGGGAAGAACAAGAAAAAGCGGGAAAGGATGCAATAAATTCTCCCCAACATGGTTTTCACCTCAGGCATAGGGGCATAGACCTGCGCATACACTGCCATAGAACGATGTGCAGGGAGTGTTGGCTTTGCAAGAGTTCATGGAAAGAAGAGCCTGCGATCTGGCTTCGTACCTTATCGAAAACCGCACCACCATCCGAGCTGCCGCAAGGCAGTTTGGTATCTCCAAATCCACGGTGCATAAGGATCTGACAGAACGGTTGGAGCGGTGCAATCACGGACTCTACCTTCAGGTCAAAGAAATTCTGGAGGTCAATAAAGCGGAGCGGCATATCCGGGGCGGTATTGCCACCAGAAATAAGTACAAAAACCGATAGTGACCTCAGGTCACTATCCGTTTTTGTGGATTTTCTAAAAATTTTGGAGAAATGAGGAAAAAT
>JAZSAW010000032.1:0-5510 GCA_045602105.1 Candidatus Avilachnospira sp. | reverse complement strand
GCTGGGAGGCTTCTTTGGCATTTTTGGAGGAACTGTCTTTGGAGGCGGTGCGCCACCATGGGGAAGTGCTGATGGCACAGTTTCTCTCGGGACTTGCAGGTATGGATGGCGTGCGCCTTGTGGGTACGGAGGATATTTCCCGCCGTGTGCCGGTGTTTTCACTGGATTTTCCCGGTCAGGACAATGCTCTCGTGGGCGAGCGTCTGGAGCGGGAGTTTGGAATTTTGACCCGTTGCGGACTGCACTGCGCCCCCAATGCCCATAAGACCCTTGGCACGTACCCGCAAGGCACAGTGCGCCTGAGCTTTGGCTGGTACAATACAAAAGAAGATGTGGACAGCGCCCTTTCTGCGTTGGAGGCTCTTTGCCATGGTTGAGTGCCGTCAGCGGATTCTTGTGACCGCTTTGCCGGGAAGCAGTCGTGCCCAAATCACCTGTCTGGAGCGTTCCTGCCCGGATGCACCGTGGCAGACTGTGGCGGAATATGCAGGCTGGGTCGGAAAAAACGGTATCCGGGCAAACCGAAAAACCGGTGATCTGACCACACCGGCAGGAGAGTTTCCGCTGACACTGTGCTTTGGCTGTGGAGAAAAACCGCCGGGGCTTCAGATGCCATGGCGGACAGTGACACCTCATTCTCACTGGGTGGGTGACCCCCAAAGTCCCCTGTTCAATACCTGGCAGGAGGCGATTGGGAAACCGGACTGGGATACCGCACCGGGCGAATGGCTGGCGGATTACCCGGAGGAATATGAATGGGCGTGCGTTATTGGATTTAATCCGCCCCCGGCAGACCCGTCAGCAGGCTTTGCAATTTTCTTTCATGTCAGTGAAAGTCCCACTGCCGGCTGTGTGGGACTGCCGAAAGAAGCCCTGTGTTCCGTCCTCCAATGGCTGGACCCGGATGCTGACCCACGGATACAAATTACATAGAATCAAAAAACACCCGAATGATCGGGTGTTTTTCGTTTATCGGTTTTTGCCAAGGAAGAACACAGCCAGTGTGCCCGGGCCGGAGTGAGAGCCGATGACCGGGCCGATGAGGTTGATGAACACCTGAGGCACACGGTACTGCTCTTTAATGAGGCTTTCCAGATACTGGGCGTCCTCTATGCAGTCACCGTGGCAGATGAACATGGTCTGCTCATGGGGATTTTCGCAAAGCTCACCGACCTTGTTGGCAAGTGCCTGAATGGAGGACTTTCTGCCTCTGGCCTTGGACATATTGATGAGGTGACCCTCGTCATCCATGTGCAGAACAGGCTTGATGTGCAGAACACTGCCCAGAACAGCAGTAGTGCCGGAGATCCGACCGCCCCGCTTGAGGAAATGCAGATCGTCTACCGTGAACCAGTGACAGAGCTTTTTTTTGGTCTGTTCGGCAAAATCCCGGGCTTCTTCCAAGGTAGCGCCGTCAGCCTTGCGGTTTGCCACATACCAGCACAAAAGACCCTGACCCAGAGAGGCGCACAGGGTATCCACCACCAGAATCTTTCTCTCGGGATACTGCTCCAGAAGCTCCTCGGAAGCAATGCAGGCAGCCTGATAGGTGGTGCTGAGACCGGAGGAGAAGGCCAGAACAAGGGCGTCCTGTCCATCTGCCAGAGCAGGCTCAATGTACTGCTTCCACAGGCTGGGGTTGGCGGCGGTGGTGCTGGTCATCTCGCCACTGCGCAGTCCGGCATAGAATGACTTGGGGTCAAGAGCCCGTCCGTCCAGATAGTTGGGGTATTCCTGACCTTTATAATTGACCGACAGGGGAACAACAGCCAGTCCCAGACTGTCTGCCATTTCCTGGGTGAGATCGCAACTGGAATCCGTGATGATGCGATAGGTGTCCATATAGGTACTCCTTTACAGGTTTTTCTATATCTTATCACGGTTTTTCGCCCCGGTCAATGAAAGATTTGTCGGGGCATATCCCTTGCAATCCCCTTTTTCCTGACCTATAATATCCCTGATGGAAGGTGAGCGTATGACGGAACTTTTACTAAAATGGTGCATCAAGACGTCCCGCAATGCCGATGACCCCCAGTACCGCAGTGCCTGCGGGAAGCTGGCGGGGCTGGTGGGTATCGTGTGTAATGCTGTGCTGTTTGTGCTGAAGCTGGTGGCGGGACTGCTTTCCGGCAGTGTGTCCGTTCTGGCGGACGGCATCAACAATCTGGCGGACGCCTCCGGCTCGGTGGTGACCCTTTTGGGCTTCAAACTGGCGGAAAAGCCCGCCGATGACGACCACCCCTACGGCCATGCCCGCATGGAGTACCTGACGGGTCTGGTGGTGGCGTTTATGATCCTGCTTATCGGCGCGGAGCTGGTCAAGACCTCCGTGCAGAAGATATTTTCTCCGGAGGAAACGGCTTTTTCGTGGCTGACCGCCGGGATATTGGTGGCGTCTGTGGGCATAAAGCTGTGGCTGGCGGGCTTTTGCAAAAAGCTGGCAGGGCTCATCGGCTCTTCTGCGCTGGAGGCTACGGCGGCGGACAGTCGCAACGATGTTTTGTCCACTCTGGCTGTCCTGACAGCGGGACTTTTGTCCATGTTCTTCGGCTGGAAGATCGATGGCTATGTGGGACTGGCGGTGGCGGCCTTTATTCTGTATAGTGGCGTGGGCATCGTCAAGGATACCATTGACCCCCTGTTGGGCACGACCCCCGATCCCGCCTTGGTGGAGCAGGTGAGCCGGACCATTCTGGCGCAGGAAAAGGTGCTGGGCATCCATGACCTGATCGTCCATGACTACGGTCCGGGACGGCGCTTTGCCAGTGTCCATGTGGAAATGGACAGCCGGGAAGACCCGCTGGTCTGCCACGATATTATCGATGATCTGGAGCGGGAGTGCCAGAAACGCCATAACCTCCATCTGGTCATCCACTATGACCCCCTGATCACCGACGATCAGGAGCTGACCCGTATGCGTCAGCTGGTGGAGGAAGAAATTCGTGCCATAGATGAACGGCTGAGCATCCATGATTTTCGCATGGTGGCAGGTCCGGGACATACCAACCTGATTTTCGATCTGGTCATTCCCTTTGACATGGAGACCCGGCGGGAGGAACTGAGATCCGCCATTGACCGGCGGGTGCAGTTTGCAGGGAAACAGTATTACACGGTCATTACCTTTGACCATGTGGCCTTTCAGTAAGGAGGAACGCCTATGCTGGTGCTGATTCGCGGAGCGGGAGATATTGCCACAGGCATTGCCCTGCGCCTGTATCGGGCGGGCTTGCAGGTGGTCATGACCGATCTGCCCCACCCCACGGCCATCCGCCGTACTGTAAGCTTTTCTCAGGCTGTGCTTCAGGGGGAAACCGCCGTGGAGGGTATCGTTGCCCGCTGTTGTACTGTGGAGGATCTGCAAAACGTTCTTGCGGCAGGGGAGATCCCTGTTTTGCCTGACCCGGACTGCTTATGCCGTGCGGTGCTGAAGCCTGATGTACTGGTGGACGCCATTTTGGCAAAGCGCAATCTGGGCACAGCCATCACCGATGCCCCGGCGGTCATCGCCGTAGGACCCGGCTTTACTGCCGGCGTGGATTGCCACGCGGTGGTGGAGACCATGCGGGGGCATGATCTGGGACGGGTCATCTGGCAGGGAAGTGCTCAGCCCAATACCGCCGTGCCGGGACTGATCGGAGGCTACGCCGGCGAGCGGGTGCTCCGTGCCCCTAAAGCGGGCATTTTCCACCCCCTGCGGGACATCGGCGACCGGGTAGAGCTGGGAGATGTGGCAGGAGAGGTGGATGGCGAGACCATGACCTGCACCATCGGCGGGATACTCCGGGGGATACTGCCTGCCGGAACGCCTGTCCATGAAGGTATGAAAGCCGGGGATGTAGATCCCCGCTGTGAGCCCTCCCACTGCACCAGAGTTTCCGATAAGGCTCTGGCTGTGGGTGGCGGTGTGCTGGAAGCCATTTTGCAGAAAACGGAGGTATTACGCCATGGCGGATGAGATCAAATTGACCAAGCTGGCCAAATGCGCCGGATGTGGCGCAAAGGTGGGCGCGGGTGTTCTGGCTCAGCTTCTGGAGGACTTAAAGGTCCACCATGACCCCAACCTGCTGGTGGGTTTTGACAAAAGTGACGATGCCTCTGTCTATAAGCTGACGGAGGACATAGCTGTAGTGCAGACGGTGGACTTCTTCCCGCCTATTGCCGATGATCCCTATACCTTCGGGCAGATCGCCGCCACCAATGCGTTGTCGGATATTTACGCCATGGGCGCAGAGCCCAAGCTCTGCCTGAATATTATGGCAGTGCCCCAGTCCATGCCCAAAGAGGCGGTCCATGAGCTTCTCCGGGGTGGCTACGATAAGGTCTATGAGGCCGGGGCGCTGATCACCGGCGGGCACAGTATTCTGGACGATGAGCCCAAATACGGTCTGGCGGTCACCGGTTTTGTCCATCCGGAAAAAATGCTGACCAACTCCGGCGCACAGCCCGGAGATGTGCTGTTTCTGACCAAGCCTCTGGGTATCGGCACCATCACCACAGGGGCAAAGGCGGATATGGTCACGGAGGAGACTAAGGCCAGAGCAGTGACTCTCATGACCACCCTGAATAAGTCTGCCCGGGATGTCATGGTGCGCTACCGGGTACACGCCTGTACCGATGTGACCGGATTCGGACTTCTGGGTCACCTGCTGGAAATGGCGCAGGGCAGTGATGTGGAGGCCACTTTGGATGTGTCTGCCATGGATCTGATGGATGAGGCTCTGCAGCTGGCACGGATGGGCATTTTGCCCGAGGGAATGTACCGCAACCGCAGTTTCGCCCAGGAGGCGGTGGATGGGGGCGATACGCCTCTGGAAAAGCAGGATATTCTCTACGACCCCCAGACAGCCGGCGGTCTGCTGATGGCATGCCATCCCGAGGACGCGGACGGGCTGTGGGAAGAACTGAAAAAAGCCGTCCCCAGTGCCCAGAAGATCGGCACGGTTTCGGCTTATACAGGCGGGAAGCGCATCTTCCTGCGGTAAATTATTCATCAAAAAGTTCACTGATGGGCGCAAAGGTGTAGCCCATGTCCTTCCACCGGGTCAAAAGCTCATCCAAAATGGCGGCGTTGGTGGTGGAGGTGGAGTGGAGCAGGACGACCGCCCCGTTGTGGACTCTGGGGATGAGCTTGGAAAAAGCCTGCTCTGCCGTAGGCTGACTGTCCTTGTTCCAGTCCACATAGGCAAGAGACCAGAATACAGTCTTGTAACCAAGCTCCTTGGCCAGTTTCAGGTTTTCTTCGTTGTAAGTGCCCTCCGGGGGGCGGTAGTAGGGTGGCAGTTCCTGCCCGGTGATGTCCTGATATTTGTCGGCCAGCTTCTGCAGTTCCTGAGAAAAGGCTTCCTTATTTGTGAGTTGGGACATATCCCGGTGACTCCATGTGTGGTTGCCCACAATATGCCCTTCGTCTGCCATACGTCGGACAAGGTCGGGATTGGTCTCCAGATAATGCCCTACCAGAAAGAAAGCCGCCGGGACGTCATGGGCTTTGAGTGTGTCCAAGATCTGGG
>JAZSAW010000031.1:0-5065 GCA_045602105.1 Candidatus Avilachnospira sp. | reverse complement strand
GGACGCTTGAAGGTACTGCCGGCAGAGGGTTTATCCAACGGCTGAGATGCCCGGCGTTTCTCTGCCAGTTCCTTCATTCGTTCCCCGATGGCTTCCCGGTCGCCCGTTTGCAGAGCAAAGCGGGTCTGGAGCACCAGAGCTCCCGCCTTCTGAATGGCACTGTTGCGGTATGAAAAGCCCTGCGCCTCCCCTTCTGCCTCCCAAATCGTGCCATCGGGAAGCAGAGCGGTGGTCTGAACAGCTACCTGACACAGCTCCCCCCCATAAGCTCCGGCGTTCATATATACGCCACCGCCTACAGTGCCGGGGATGCCATGGGCAAATTCCAGACCGGTCAATCCCAGATCCCGGGCAAAACAGGCCAGTCGCGCCAAAGATACGCCACACTGGGCGAGAATCTGACCGTTTCCCAGATCAGTCAGACCGGTCAGGGCTTTGGTGCAGATGACCGGCATATCCAGCCCCTCATCCGGCGCAAGGATATTTGTCCCTGCCCCCAAAATTCGCGGAGCAAGGCGGTTAGTAAGGCAGAAACGATAGACTTCTGTCAGTTCTTCCACGGTCTGCGGAAAAATGATGGTCGCGCCACCGCCGATGCGGAAAGAAGTGTGGTCTGCCAAAGGCTCTTGTTCCAGTACCCGCAGGGCGGGAAATTCTCTTGTAAACAGGTCGGATACAGTCATACACGCCTCCGGGTGTTTGTTATATCATTATCTTACCACAAACCCGGCAAAAAAGAAAGACACGCCACAAAAATTATGGCGTGTCCTTAATTCAAAAGGCAGTTTCATCCGTTTGCCGGAAGAGCTGATCCAGCTGTTCCGTGAATTCCACGGCGGCGTTATAGCCCATGCGCTTCTGGCGGTTATTCATGGCAGCCACCTCAAAGATCACCGCCAGATTTCGTCCCGGCGTAACAGGAACAGTAATGGAGGGAATCTTTACCTCCAATATCTCCGTGTATTGGGATTCCAGACCCAACCGGTCGTAGACCTCTCCGTCTTTCCACGGCACGATATTGATGATCAGATCGATCCCCGCGCTGTCTTTGACCGCGCCCATACCAAAGAGCTTGGCCACATTGATAACGCCAATGCCCCGAAGCTCGATATAGTGCTTCAGCACTTCCGGTGCGTTGCCCAGAAGCTCGGTTGAGGATATTTTCTTGATCTCCACTGCGTCATCCGCCACCAGTCGGTGACCGCGCTTGACCAGCTCAATAGCCGTCTCGCTTTTACCGATACCGCTGTCGCCCATAATAAGGATGCCCTCGCCGTAGATCTCTACAAGAACGCCGTGGCGGGTGATGCGGGGTGCAAGATGGGATTTCAGGGAGGTGATGAGGCTGGACACCACATAGGAGGTGGTATCGGGACTGCGCAGGACTGTTACATCATGCTTTTTCGCCATCTCCAGACACTCAGGCAAAGCCTCCAGATTGCGGGAGATGATGAGCGCAGGGATCTTATATGACAGCAGATGATCAAAAATGATCGTTCTCTGCTCCGAGCTGAGCTTTTTTAAGTAGGAAGTCTCCACATTGCCCAGAACCTGCAAGCGCATAGGCTCAAAGTGATCAAAGAAACCGGCCAATTGCAGACCGGGACGGCTGACATCATCTACAGTCACGGCGATCTGTTCAAAATCCGTGGCCTGATGAAGGGGGATCAAATTCAGTTCTTCCACCAAAGTGGTCAGAGGAACACGGTAAGTCGAAACCATGGGCTTCTCCTTTCGGAAAATTTACTCTATTATAGCCGTATTTTCCCGTTTCTTCAACCAAACAAAAAATTTTCGCTTTTTTGCAAACTTTTCCTTGCATTTTTTTGTGACATCTGCTATGATATTGGAGCGTCTTTAGGGATGCTATGTAAAAATCTTTATGGCAAGGGGGTGCAGCAAGTGGCAAAGTGCGATATCTGCGGTAAGGGCGTGACTTTTGGTATCAAAGTCTCTCACTCCCACAGACGTTCCAACAGAACCTGGAAGCCCAACGTCAAGCGCGTCAAAGCTATTGTTGATGGTTCTCCTCGCCATGTTCACGTCTGTACGAGATGCCTGCGTTCCAACAAAGTGGAGCGTGCAGTGTAATTGCTGAAACAAATGACAGCTTCGGATCTCCGAGGCTGTTTTTGTTTTCCGAAAAAAGAAACGGAATCCCGATGGGATTCCGTTCTATTTATGCCCAGCCGGCATCTTCAAATTCAAAGCATCTGCCACGGCGCATCAGGGTATGGATGGCCTCCGCCGGAGCTTTCCCCTCATAAAGGACGCTGTAAGCCTCCCGGCAGATGGGCATTTCCACCCCGGCCTTGCAACACAGGGCATAGGCGGATTCCGCGGCATAATAGCCTTCCACCACTGCGCCCACCTGCTCCATGGCCTGATCTACTGCCACACCTTGTCCGATCAGGATACCGGCACGGCGATTGCGGGAGTGCATGGATGTGCAGGTGACGATCATATCACCCACACCGGCAAGACCGGCAAAGGTCTCTGTTCTGCCTCCCATGGCAACACCAAGCCGAGCAAGCTCCGTAAGTCCCCGGGTCACCAGCAGGGCCTTGGTGTTATCCCCCAGACCCAGTCCGTCGCAAACACCGGCACACAGGGCGATGACATTTTTCATGGCGCCACTGAGCTCCACTCCGGTCACATCCACACTGGCATAGACCCGAAAGCTTTCGTTCATAAAGGCATCCTGTATCTTCTGGGCTACCGCCGGATCTGCGCTGGCCGCCACACAGCCTGTGGGAATCCCTTTTGAGACCTCCTCCGCATGGGACGGGCCGGAAAGAGCCGCCACAGGCAGTCCGGTCACTTCCTCAATGATCTGGGTCATCCGCAGACCGGTGTCCGCTTCGATACCCTTGGTCACAGAAACCAAAATCGCTTCTTTCGGAAGATAGGGCTTGACCAGTTCTGCCGTCTGCCGGATGGCAAAGGAAGGCGTGGCAAAGACCACCATCTCCCCTTCTGCCACACAGTCGGCCTCAGAAGAAAAGGTCATGGCAGGATGCAGGCTGACCCCCGGCAATCGGGTATTTTCCCGAGTCTGTGCCATAGCAGTTATGCGAGCCTTATCTCTATTCCACAACGTGACCTGATGTCCGTTTTCGCAAAGCAGGTTGGCCAGAGCCGTGCCCCACGCGCCACTGCCTAACATGGTGATATTCATCGCCCGCTCCTACTTCCTGTGAAATGAAAATTTGGATTCCGTTCCCTTGATGAGCCGTCCGATGTTGGCATGGTGTCTTGCCACCACAAAGCCCCCTGCAATAAAAGCCAGCAGACAGCTCACCCAGTCGCCCCAGTGAAACAGGGTATAAAAGAACGGAAACGATCCCGCCGCAAGGACAGAGCCCAGAGAAACATAACGTGTCAGGGCGACCGTCAGAATAAACAGCCCCAGAACGATGCACATGACCCGCAGATCCACACAGCCAACCAGAGCAACGCCACACAAAATACCCTTTCCACCCCGGAAACCGGCGGTGATGGGATAGCTGTGACCCAGAATGGTGGCAAAGCCGGCTGCCATTTTTGCCTGAGTTGCATACTCCGGCAGGATGTCCGCAGCGATCCAGCAGGCCAGCACACACTTGAGCACGTCGATCACAATGACCAGCAAGGACTGAACTCCGCCATAGGTACGGAAAAAGTTGGTCAAACCGGCATTTCCGCTGCCATGGGTGCGGACATCATCGTGGTGCAACCATTTTGACAGCAGTAACGCACCGTTGATATTACCCAGCCCATAGGCGATCAGCAGAGCAATGACCCAAAGATGAATTTTCATGGTAACCTCCAAATGCGGTCTTAGTTTTCCTTGTCGCCCTTTTGCCGGATGGTCAGCTTAATGGGCGTGCCCATAAGACCAAAGACTGCCCGAAGCTGATTTTCCAGATAACGCTGATAGGAGAAATGGAACAATCGGGCGTCATTGCAGAACACCACAAAATGCGGAGGCTTTACGCCTACCTGCGTCATATAGTAGATCTTCAGCCGGCGACCCTTATCACTGGGAGGCTGAACACGGGCGGTGGCATCCTCCAGAATGTTGTTGAGCATACCGGTGGTGATACGCATAGCGCTCATGGCAGCCACTTCATTAATGAGCTGATAGAGCTTGTCCACCCGCTGACCCGTAAGGGCAGAGATAAACAGCACCGGCGCATAGGACATATAGCTCAGATCCCGGCGGATCTCATCGGTCATCTTGTCCATGGTATTGGTCTCTTTTTCCACCAGATCCCACTTGTTTACCACGATGATACACGCCTTGCCCGCCTCATGAGCCAAACCGGCGATCTTGGTGTCCTGCTCCGTGACGCCCTCGTTGGCGTCCACCAGAATCAGGCACACATCCGCCCGATCAATGGCAGAGATGGAGCGCAGATTGGAGTATTTTTCCACCGCATCGTCCACCTTGGATTTCCGGCGCATACCGGCAGTATCGATAAAGCAGTATTTACCGAAAGCATTATCGAAGTTGGAGTCGATGGCGTCCCGGGTCGTGCCGGCCACACTGGACACCACCACCCGCTCTACACCAAGAATCTGGTTAAGCAGGCTGGACTTGCCCACATTGGGCTTGCCGATGATGGCGACCTTGATCCGGTCGTCCTCTTCTTCCTCTTCCACATCCTCGGGGAAGTTCTCCACGCAGGCGTCCAGCAGATCACCTGTGCCGTGACCGTGAATGGCGGAGACCTCAATGGGGTCACCCAGACCCAGTCCGTAAAATTCATAGACCTCAGGATTGATGGTGCCAACCTTATCGCACTTATTGACCGCCAGAAGCACAGGCTTTTTGGTCTTTTTCAGCATGGTCGCCACTTCTGCGTCTGCCGCAGTCAGTCCTACAGTCATATCCGTGACCATGACGATCACATCCGCCGTGGCGATGGCGATCTCCGCCTGACGGCGCATAAACTGCAACATCTCATTTTCGGTGCTGGGCTCGATGCCGCCGGTATCGATCAGGGTAAATTCCCGGCCATTCCAGTCACACGTGCCGTAAATACGGTCACGGGCCACGCCGGGGGTATCCTCCACGATGGCC
>JAZSAW010000030.1:0-2103 GCA_045602105.1 Candidatus Avilachnospira sp. | reverse complement strand
ATTCTTGGAGGTTGGCAGAGACAGCAGGCCACGGAATGCAAACTCAAATGCCAGAGTGGTAACGAAGGCGGGAACACCCATCTTGGTGACGATCAGGCCCTTTGCTGCGCCGATCAGCACACCGAAGACCAGAAGAATGGGAATGGCCAGCCACATATTGATGTGCCAATCGATCATCATAATGGCTGTGACCGCACCCAGGAAGCCGGAGACGTAACCAACGGACAGGTCGATCTCACAGATGATCAGAATCAGAGTCATGGCAACCGCCATAACAGCGATGTAACCGGTCTGGTTGATCAGGTTGGTCAGGTTTCTGGGAGAAAGGAAAGAGCCGCCGGTAGCAAAACCGAAAATGAGGAAAATAGCTGCCAGGGCAATGTACATGGCGTAGTCACGGATTCTGGTCTGGAGCATCCAGAGCAGCTCGCCCACAACACCCTTATTCTTAGTTTGTGTCTTCATATTATGCCTCCTCTGTCTTGGTTGCCATGGCCATGATGTTCTGCTCGTTGGCATCGGCGGCGCTGATCTCGCCGGTAATAGAGCCTTCAGCCATAACATAGATGCGGTCACTCATGCCCAAAATCTCCGGCAGGTCAGAGGAGATCATCAGCACAGAGTAGCCCTCAGCTACCAGACGGTTGATAATGGTATAGATTTCAAACTTTGCGCCTACGTCGATACCGCGGGTAGGCTCGTCCAGGATCAGAACCTTGGGCTCTGCAAACAGCCACTTGGCGATCTGAACTTTCTGCTGGTTACCACCGGACAGGTTGCCCACCAGCTGCTTGATGGAAGGAGTCTTAATATTCAGGGACTTCTTATACTCGTTGACCTGAACGATCTCCTCGTTTTCATTGACCACATTGCCGTCCAGAAGCTTCTCCAGGTTGGCAATGGTAATATTGAACTTCACATCCTGGATCAGAATCAGGCCGTTATGCTTCCGGTCTTCGGAAACATACGCAAGACCCTTCTTGGTGGCATCTCTGGGGGTCTTGAAGTCTACCTTCTTGCCCTCCACATAAATTTCGCCCTCCAGAATCTTATACTTGGGGGTATTACCGAAGATGGACAGAGCCAGTTCTGTACGGCCGGCACCCATCAGACCGGACAGGCCAACCACTTCGCCCTTGCGGAGCTTGATGTTGACATGATCCAGAATAATACGGTCCTGCTTGGGGTCAAAGACCGTCCAGTTCCGCAGCTCCAGAGCCACCTCACCCGGTTCAATATGGGGGCGCTTGGGATACACATTTTCGATCTCGCGGCCGACCATGTGCTTGATGATCTCACCTTCTGCCACCTTACCGCCGGTTGCTTCCATAGAGCAGATGGTAGCACCGTCACGCAGAACCGTGATGGTATCGGCGATGTTGACCACTTCTTTCAGACGGTGGGAGATCATGATGGAGGTGACACCCTCCTTCTGCAGATCCCGCAGCAGCTGCAGAAGATTCTGGCTGTCATCCTCGTTCAGAGATGCGGTGGGCTCATCCAAAATCAGCAGCTTTGCTTTCTTGGAAAGGGCCTTGGCGATCTCCACCAGCTGCTGCTGGCCCACGCCCAGTTCCCGAACCTTCCGGGAAGGATTCACATCCAGGCGCACCTTCTTGAGCATCTCGCCGGCTTCGATGATGGTCTGATTCCAGTTGATGGTCTTGCCATGCATGATCTCATGGCCAAAGAAAATATTCTCATATACAGTTAACTCGGGAATCAGCGCCAGCTCCTGGCTGATGATTGCGATGCCTGCGTTCTCAGAGTCCTTGGTGGACTGGAACTGCTGCACCTGACCGTTGTAGACGATATCACCCGAGTAGCTTCCGAATTTATACACACCTGACAAAACCTTCATCAGGGTGGACTTGCCGGCGCCATTTTCGCCGACCAGGCAATGGATCTCACCGTTTCTTACCTTGAAATTGACGTTATCCAACGCGCGGACACCGGGGAATTCTTTTGTAATACCGCGCATCTCCAAAATATACTCGCTCAATTCCTCACCTCATTTTTCTAGGGGGGTAGATTCCTTTGAATTGGGGGACGGCTCCAGGCCGTCCCCCTGCAATTGCGATAAATAAGTATTAGCCGTTGTAG
>JAZSAW010000029.1:0-3801 GCA_045602105.1 Candidatus Avilachnospira sp. | reverse complement strand
CCTTATGTGTTAAATTCGCAGGGATTTATAAAAATCCAATGTAAAGAATCCGCGCTCCAATTGGGTAAGCAGATAGGTCTCTGCCACGTCGGCAAGCTGTTTGGATGCCTGTTCGCCCAACTGAAAGGAAAAAAGCTTTCTCACAGGACAACTTACGATATAGCGAATGGCTTCCAATGCCCCCGGCTGTATGGGAAGGCGGATACCCCTTTCTTCCTCCAACAGGCAGGCTGCGCATTGCACAGACCCGGCGGAAACATGAAACCGATCCGGCTGAGGATGTCCGCAGACGGCACAGGCGTCGACCATAGGCGTATAACCGCCCAGACAGGCTACACGGAGCTCAAATGCAGACTTGATCAGTCCACGATCCCGCTTGTCCTCCGACAATGCCTGCAAGGTATACAAGCAAAGAAGAAGAAGCTCCCCTCCGGGACAGTCCTCCTGTGATAGTACCTCTGCCACCTGCGCCACATAGGACGCCAAGGCGAGTCGTTCAATGTCCTCCCGCAGTGGCATAAACAAAGAAATGGGCACAGCCTCATCGATCCGCATTTTTCCCCGATTTTCAAAGACCGTGAACTCGGAATAAGCCAGAAGCTGGCAGCCACTTTTTAGGCGGCTGCTTCTGCTTCTGACACCTCTGGCCCGCAGGGTCAGCAGTCCACGGTCACGGGTGAGTACCGTCAACAGCTTATCGGAATCCTGATATTCAGTTTCTCTCAGGACAAGACCTTCTGTTTTCAGGTACATGATCCATCTCCCAATTGTATCAGGCTGTGGCAGGTTCCTCAGCCCGTAATGCTTTCAGGTATAGCAGGTAAAGCTCCGGCGCACCGGTGTCCAGAAACAGATTCCAAAGCGTAGTAGCGTCCATGATCGTATCCTCCTATATCCACTTTCATGATATTAGGATTCTCCGATTTTGACAGCCTATGCCTGAAATTATTGGTAGCCGAAATTACGCAGGAAAAAGTTACTGTCCCGCCAGTTCTCCTTGACCTTGACCCAGGTCTGGAGATAGACCTTTGTGCCCATGAAGCGTTCGCAGTCCGTTCTGGCCATGGTGCTGATTTTTTTCAGCATTTCTCCGCCTTTGCCGATAATGATGCCCTTGTGGCTGGCTTTTTCGCAATAGATGGTGGCATCCAGATCGATGATACCGTTATCCCGTTCAGAGAACTTGGTGATCTCCACGGCAGTACCGTGGGGAATCTCCCTGTCCAGACACCACAGGAGCTTCTCCCGGATGATCTCTGCCATGATCTGCCGTTCCGGCTGATCGGTGACCGTGTCCTCCGGGAAAAAGTGCGGGCCTTCCTGCGCAAAGCGCTCCGCTTCCCTGAGCAGTTCTTCAAGACCCTCCCCGGTCTTGGCACTGACCGGGATAATGGCATGAAAATCAAAGGCCTGCGCGTACAGTGCGATGACCTCCAGTAGCGCATCCTTTTCCACGGTATCGATCTTATTGATGACCAGCACCGCGGGTGATGCTCCGGCCTTTAAATGGCCAATGAGCTCCTGCTCCTGAGGGCCGATATTGGCGATAGGCTCGACCATTAGGAAGGTCACATCCACATCCGCCACAGATTCCCGCACCACATCCACCATGAAGTCACCAAGCTTTGTTCTGGGCTTATGGAAGCCGGGGGTATCCATAATGACGATCTGGGTATCTCCCCGGTTGAGAATTCCGCAAATGCGGTTTCTGGTGGTCTGAGGCTTATTGGAAACAATGGCGATCTTCTCACCCACCAAAGCGTTGGTCAGGGTGGATTTTCCCACGTTGGGACGTCCTGCAATGGTGATCATCGCTGATTTTGTCATAAGTATTGTTCCTCTTTTCGTTTATCGGGATAGCAAAAGCTGTGCCATGATGGTTTCTTCCTGACGGCGCATCTGCTTCTTCATAGGGCCTTCATCCAGATGGTCATAGCCAAGCAAATGTAAAACGGAATGAACAGCCAGATAGCCGATCTCCCTTTTGATGCCATGACCGAACTCATTGGCCTGCTCCAGAGCGCGCTCCAGAGAGATGACCATATCCCCCAGAGGGACACAGCCTGTCTGCGGATCGGTAAATTCCGACCAGTCCTCAGGCAGAACACCGGCCTCCAACTGGAACATGGGGAACGACAGGACATCCGTAGGACTGTCGATCTGGCGGGTAGCCTGATTGATCTTACGGATACCCTCATTGTTGGTGATCATCACATTGATCTCACAGGGAACACTTACACCCTCATGGCGCAGTGCCTGCCGGATACAACGGCGCAGATGCAACGCCATCCCAAGATTGGCGGGACGGTTGCGGTCAAAGGTCAGATGAATGTTATGTTTCATGGTTACTTCCTCTTATACTTCTTTGCAGCTGGGGCAGTGGGCAATTTCGTCTTTTCATAGTTATCGTAGGCGGCCACGATCTTCTGGACAAGGGCATGGCGCACCACATCTCCGGCAGACAGACGGCAAATGGCAATATCTTCCACCTGCTCCAGTACCCGCACGGCATCCTTCAGTCCACTGACCTTATCATGAGGCAGGTCGATCTGGGTAATATCGCCGGTAATGACGATCTTGGAGCCAAAACCCAAGCGGGTCAGGAACATCTTCATTTGCTCCCGGGTGGTGTTTTGGGCTTCATCCAGAATAATAAAGCTATCATCCAGTGTCCGTCCGCGCATATAGGCCAAAGGCGCGACCTCGATATTGCCCCGTTCCAGATATTTGGTATAGGTCTCCGGACCAAGCATATCAAACAGGGCATCGTACAGAGGGCGCAAATAGGGGTCTACTTTATTTTGCAGATCGCCGGGCAGAAAGCCCAGTCGCTCGCCGGCTTCCACTGCCGGACGGGTCAGGATAATGCGGTTGACCTCTTTCGCTCGGAACGCCGCCACAGCTTCTGCTACAGCCAGATAGGTCTTACCTGTACCCGCAGGACCAACGCCAATGGTGATGGTATTTTTCTCGATGGCCTTGAGGTACTTCTGCTGACCTAACGTCTTTGCCTTGATGGGCTTTCCCTTGGCGGTTACGCAGACCACATCCCGCGCCATAGCTCCGATCTTATCGTCATTTCCCTGACGCACCAGATCGATGAGATACCGAACCTTCTGCTCGTCAATGGTCTCCCCTTTTGCCGCCAGAGAGAGCAGACCTTCAATGGCACGAACGCCTTTATCCACGGCTTCCTCCTCGCCCTGCACCTTCAGGTCTGTATCCCGGTTGACCACCTGGACTTGAAAAGCGTCTTCGATCTTGCGGATATTCTCATCAAAAGAGCCGAAGACCTCAATGATCTGTTCCATTCTCTCGGCATTTACACTTCGTTCAATCATGGATAAATTCCTCGTTTTTCCACTGTCCCGGGACGACCTGCGCGATCATTTCATGACACTCTAACGTAGATCTGAGCAGGTAGCAACCGTCCGATTCTTCCAGCGCGTAGTTTTTCTGCAAGACCTGTCCGGCCCGCATATGGGTGACCGCTCGCCTCTCCACCCATGTGCTCAGCAGTTCTTTCGCCGTAGCTTCGGGCATTTTTTCTGTGATGGGCTCATACCACCTCAAGGTCTCGATCTCCAGACTGACCGGCAATTCCAAACCACCCGGCAGGGACAGTTTCTTTGTTTCTTTCATTTTATCACAACTACCGCCGGAAATTCCACTGTTTCCGAAGATTTTTATTCTTCTTTGTCCAATCAGTAGCCACATGACCTGTTTTTCCCGCAAATATTCGGTTTTTTTCGTAAAAACTGTCGGGATGACCACGGTGGAATCCCGCCATGTTCTGGCAAA
>JAZSAW010000028.1:0-27006 GCA_045602105.1 Candidatus Avilachnospira sp. | reverse complement strand
CATCAGTCGAACCGTCGTTTACAACGATAATTTCCTTGTTTTTATATGTTTGCTCTAATGCGGAATTGATACTTTCTGACAGATAATTGGCTCCGTTATAAACCGGAATTACGATTGTCACTAATGGCTGGTACATATTCTAATTACTCACCCTCCATATTTTTTATAAATAGTTTCCATTTGTTCCAATGAGTTTTCAATGCTGAAATTTTGTGCAGTTTTAACTGCCTCTAAGGACATATCACAATAAAGATCAAAATCGCTGTATAGCCGATCTATACAATCAATGAATTGAGTTGGTGAAGTTGTGCTAAACAGAAAACCATTTTTTCCTTCTCTAATCATTTCTTTGTGCCCACGTACAATAGATGCAACAGCAGGCATTCCCGTTGCCATTCCCTCAATAATGTTTATACCAAAGCCTTCCTCAGTGCTTGCAGATATAAGCACATCACTCATTTGATACAATGTGGGCATATCTTTTCTAAAACCCAGAAAATCAAAATGCTCAGCAACACCGCACTCTTCAGCATATTTTTTCATGCTTTCCATCAATTCGCCTTTTCCGCAAAACAAGAATTTTATATCCGGATGAAGTTTGCACAAATCGGTAGCCGCATCGATAAAAAAGCGGTGATTTTTTCGTGGTATAAACTCTGCTGCATATATTAAAAGAAATTTGTCTTCATAACCGTAGTGTTTTTTTAGGCGTTCTTTTTCCGTATTGTCAACGGATGTAAAGCGCTCTAAGTTTACACCTATGCCACTAATCATTTCGACAGCTGTTCGTTTAGATTTAAATTTGTTTTCTGCACGCTTGTAATCTTCGGAATTGATCGTAATGATGCAATCTGTCTTCTTAGCAAGAAATTTTTCCATTGTATAGTATAGAATCCAATTAAGCTTGGGAGCGCCTTTGTAAAAATGGAAGCCGTGAGCTGTATAGAGGATCTTTGAACCTTTTTTTCGTGCGCGGATAGAAGCCAATCTTCCTACAACACCCCCCATTGGTGTATGCGAATGGATTATGTCATAATTCTCGGCAGCAATGATTTGTTTGGCTTTTCTAATGGCAGTAATGTTTTTTACATTAAAGGGGGATCTCTCAATTCCAATATCGAAAAGTTTGTCGCAAAAATTGACACTTTTGCCATTGGCGTTAGTCATAACATGAACTTCATAGCCACGATTTTTGAACCAATCCAGATATGGCAAGTGGAAAGCCTCAATATGCGACAATACATTACTAATAAATAATACTTTCTTCATACTAACTTCCTTGTACTATATAGTCCTTCAGGATTTTTAAAATAGATACTATCCATACCCAACAAACTCGGAGCAATAAAATCTTTCTTGGGATTATCTCCCACATAAACCATAGATTCATATGGGATATTGAAGAAGGACTGCATTTTTTCAAACGCTACTGTATTTGGTTTTCTAAAATCAACTCCACCGAGCTCGTCTGTTATAATAATTTTCCTGAAGTAGGGTTCAATCCCTAATGCATCAATTTTTGCTCGTTGTCCTTCCGGTCTGCCATCTGTAATTATACCGAGTTGTATTCCTTGGTTAATTAGAGAAATCAACAGTTTTTTTGCTTCTGGGTAGAGGGAAATTCGAGGCCGGTGACTTCTGTAGATCCTTAAGCACAGTTCCTTTGATTTGTTTGAAAGCAAACCTTCCTGTTCTAAAACATAATCTATGGCTTGCCTTCCATTAACGAAGGCGTTCCAAAGCTTGTTCTCCATATCGTCGATTGCTTTGAAATGTTGTGCAATTTCTTCAAAACCGCTTCTGATATAGTCCTTCTCTGAATACAAAGTATCATCCAAGTCGAATAATACAACTGTCTTTTTCAAAAGATGTATTTCAGCATTGCAGAGCTTGCTTATTTCTAACACGATTCTGTCACCCTTATGCTTTGATCAAATCTACAATAGATTGCGCCATCTTCCGCAGCATTGGGAGAATAATTGATGCGCTCTCCATTGAGGAGCTTAAGCAGAGCAATTGCAGAATTGGCACCGGCTTTCATAGTAAGGGGGGCACCGCCGCCGTATCGAGGATTGATCTCAATGTAATAATCTCGTTCGGTTTTGTTTTGACGGATAAGCTGAACAGTGATTGCACCGCACGGTTTATAGTCGGCAAGTAACGTTTGGATTTCTTGTATAATGGTTTTATCTTGAACAATTTTGGTTTTAAGAACCTCTCCGGCGCGTACCGCAAGTCGAATTCGGGGAGTTATGTATATTGGGTTGCCTTCAAAATCACAAAAAACATCAACGGTATATTCAGTTCCTTCAATAAAAGGTTGAATGATATAGTCCGGCACCTGTCTAGCAAAATCTTCAAGTTCTTCCTGATTATTCACCTTATAGGCGAAAACACTTGAACTTCCATCTTTTGGCTTTATGAAAGCAGGGAAACCGGCATCATATTTCTTATAGTCATCTACAGGAGTAGGTGCCAATAGCCCTATCGACTCAAAATAAGATGAAGTCAGTCGCTTATCTCTACAAACAGAAATCTTTTCCTCATTGCTAACCAATACAATAGTTCCAATCTCTTGAAACGCTTCTTTGTTTTTAGATAAAACTAAAAGGTCAGTATCAATCGTTGGTATAAGGACATCAATATCATTTTTTTTGCAACAAGCTAATAGAGAAGGGATATAATTCTCGTCTTTTATACGCGGGACAATTACTGTATGATTACAAAAATTCAAAGCAGGAGCCGTATGGGTAATGTCGGCACCGAATATTTCCAATTCATAGCCCAGTGTTTTTGCCGCTTCCGCAAATTCCTGTACTAATTCAACTCGTCTGCCAACACTTGTAAACAAAATGCGTATAGTCTTATTTTTCATACTTTTGCAACCTCCTTTTCTTCAGGAGTTCCTGTAAAATATTCCATTGTTTCAGAGGTTTCGGAACTGATTCCTTCGCGCTTAAGTACTGTTTTAACCGTTTCCAGAATAATTGTAATATCGGTTTTGAATGAAATGGTTTGTATGTATTCGAGATCGAGCTCGAATCTTTCTTCAAAAGAGATCCCGTTTCTTCCTTTAACTTGTGCAAGTCCTGTCAAACCGGGACGCACATCGTGCCGATGTTTTTGCCGTTCATTATACAAAGGTAAGTATTGTACTAACAAAGGCCTGGGGCCTACAATTGACATATGACCCACTAAGATATTGATTAGTTCAGGCAGTTCATCAAGGCTTGTCTTGCGTAAAAATTTCCCATACTTTGTCAATCTCATATCATCGGGGAGTAGATTTCCGTTTGCATCTGTTTCGCAGGTCATTGTTCTGAACTTTATTAATTTAAAAATTCTTTCATCTTTACCGGGGCGTGTTTGCGTAAAGAAAGGGTTTCCTTTCATCGCGAAAGTTCCTATAAGAGCCAACAGTAAAAGGATAGGGAATAAAATAATTAGAGCAAATAATGAAAGGAGAAAATCTGTTGTTCGCTTAAAATATTTTGCATACATTTAAGAGTCCTCAAAAGTAAGATTTTACAATCTCTATAATACATCCTTGTTGTTTTGTTGCCATTATGTTATTGCTCAGCAAACAAAGGCTTGTTTGTAGAATATTTGTGAGGGTTTATACATCAATCTCCATGAGACGGCAAGGGTATCTTTCGGCTTCTCATATAGCGAAATACAGTCTTTTGCTTTACCAATTGGGTAAAACGTTCATTAGCAATTTCGTTATCGGGACCCCAAATGAGTTCTAGATGATTGCTTTTATCAGATTGGAAGTTTGCAAAAGCCTGACTTGTCGCTGAGCCACTTGAGCAGGCAGAATAAATATATGGTTTTCTATCTATTCCTACATACCATTCCGGTACCATTTCAATCATTTCGCACATATGTTCATAATTGGTATAAAACATAATATATATGTCGCTTTTTCGGTAATATGCTTGTTAAAAACAACAGCAAGCCCTTCAGCTTTTTCAAATATACGCCGAAGAGCTTCTAAATATCTCTCTGCAGAGTCGTGCGCAACCTTGCTCATGGTAGCGCGCACTCTTTTCTTGTGTTTTTTCAAACCTTTCTGATATGAGAAAACAGGATGAACACATTTAGGGGAATTCAATATGCCGTTCACAATAGCTTCTCCTCGTGTCATTTCCCTTGCAAGCTTGCCATCGAACAATTCATTGACTATTTCTCTTATATTATCGGGAACATAATTGTTGGAGGCGCTTTTTAAATCTTCTAACTGTATCTTAATATACTTAGATAGAAAAAGCCAGTAGATTGTTATATCTGAAAAATCTGTGCAGAGCTTAAAATCAATAAGAGACTTTTCTGTGCCTGCGGGATGAATAATGGCAGATTTATCTGTGCTTTCCAACTTTGTTAATGTTGCATCATAAGCTACTTGATTATGCTGGTATAAGTTTATAGCCATTATTTCTTCCCTAATATTTCGCAGACACAATATTTAATGAAACTATATATCAAACCCATTATCTCATATATTGTACTATATCATATGGAAAAGGTCAATCCGTTGGTAATTTCTCATTTTATTTTTTGTGATTTTTCGTCTAAAAAGAAAACATAAATTATATATTTTGACCCATGAGGACGTCAAAGCCGGTACAGCCAATCTCTATGAGCTGGTGGGCTCGATGGATAACCGCGACCTGCGGAAGCTGGTCAAGGAATTCGGTTTCTGTCTACCCAGTGGCTGGACGGCGAGCCTGCGGGAGAGGATACAGCTATGAGTAAAATGCTGGTGCGCCAGTGGAATTTTGGCGGACTGTTTTTGGCCGACGATGAGCGGTTTACCCGTGAGCCCGACCGACTGCAATTGGAGCAGTCGGCTCTGAAGCTCCTGCGGTTGGCAGTAAACAAATAACAAAAAGGGAACGGCATAGCCGTTCCCTTTTTGTTTGGTTGGGATCATTTCTTAAACTCACCGTATTTACCCAGACCCAGCTTTTTGCGCATGCCGGTCAGCAGGCACTCATAATGGACGTCACATTCGGCAAAATGGAACAGTTGCAAGCCCACTTTGTCGTAATCCTCCTGGGTTGGCATATGGCCCAGCATATGCTGGACATAGCGGGCGCTGAGGGTCTCCTCCGCCATATTGGCAAAGTTCTCCTCGATGAAACCGGACTTCTTGATTTCTTCGGAACGGACGGTAAATCCTTCCATAAGCTTGCCGGTTTCATCGTATTCCAAGCCTGCGCCGACTTTGTTGTAGGGGATGTAGGAGTAATCCACACCCTTGTCTGTCAGCTCCACCTGTACCAGGAAGCCTTCACCCCAGGTGGGGATGTCGGCATAGTTCCGGGCAAAGACGAAGTTGCCCTGACCGTAAATGATCTTACCGCCCAGATAGTCCTCCTCCGTGCCGATGCAGTGGGTATGCTGGCACAGGACGATATCTGCGCCCTTTTCCACGATCTTCCGGCAGACCTTGACCAGATGGGGAGAGGGGTAGGCGTAATGCTCCTTACCGCCGTGGTACAGGACGATGAGGTAGTCACATTCGGCCTTGGCGGCGACGATGTCGTCCAACACGTCCAGAGGGTCAAAGCCGTTTGCGCCGAAGCCGTAATCCTCTACCCAGGAGAATTCGTGCTCACAACAGGCGTAAACTCCGATCTTCTTGCCCTCTTTTTCGAAGTAATAGGGCTTTTTGGCCTCCGCCTTGGTCATGCCTGCGCCCACATGGGCGATGCCGGCCTTATCCAGCGTGTCCAGAGTGGACACAAAGCCCGCATAGCCGTGGTCCAGAATATGGTTGTTGCATACGCCCAGCAGGTCCACGCCCATGGCCTGGAAGCCCTTGATGGTGGCGGTAGGCGCGCCGATATTGGGGCCTGCTTTGCGGATGGGAGTTTCCTTGTCCGTCAGGGCCAGCTCCAGATTGAAGATGCGGTAGTCCGCTTCATCCAGGACCTTTTTGATTTTTTTACCAACCAGACCTTCGGCGTTACCGGCGGTGAACAGGTCAAAATTTTCCCGGGAGGGGACTAAGTCTGCGCCAATGATGATTTTCATGATTTTGCACTCCTTGGGGGAAAATAACTTTTCAGGGGGATTATACAACCAAACGTTTGCTGTTTCAAGTCTCGCGCCTTACCGTTTTTTGTTGCAAATGACACCAAAAAACCATTGACTTCCAACCGGGATGCGCTATACTTAATATAGCAATAAATAAACTCCAAAATTTGCAAGGACAAGGGAGAATATACATATGAAGAAACTGAAGATCAATGCTGATGAAGTGGTCGCGTTCAAGAAAAACCCGGATTCCGTATACGGCTCCCGTATGCTGACCGGTGACGAGATGGCTGGCTTCCCTGTGGTCAATATCAACGACGGTGTTCTGGCTCCTTACAGCAGAACCGGCGGTGCCGCCCACGAAGATGTGGAGATCTACTATATGCTGGATGTTGGCGAAGACTGCGCAGTGGTTCTGGACGATGAGCCTATCCCCGTCCGCAACCATGATATTATCGTCATTCCAGCCGGTGTGAATCACTGGATCGACAACACCCGGTGCGACAAGCCCTTCCGGCTTCTGACCATCTGGGACCGTCAGGAACTGAACGAAACCTACCACCATCGCTTTGAGGCATGGGGCGAAGCCATGCGCTATGTGAAGGATCAGAAGTAATAGGGAGAAACAACATGAAACAATACGATTTTACCGGAAAAACTGTGATCGTTACGGGCGGTTTGGGCGACATCGGCAAGGCAACTGTCCGCAGATTTTTGGAGTGTGGCGCAAACGTAGTCGCCACCGGCCGTACGGAAAAGCCCGAAGTCATGGAATGGTTCCGGGAGGTCTCCGACAAGGTGGCCTTTATCCGCTGCGATATCAGCAAGTGGGAAGACGACGAAAATCTCATCAAGGAGACCGTTCGCCTGTTCGGAAGTGTGGATGTTCTGGTCAACAATGCCGGCATCAACGGCCAGCAGCCTGAGCGCAAGCCCTTCCATGAGTTCAGCCGGTCCTTCTGGCAGCAGATCATGGAGATCGACATCAACGGAACCTTCTATCTCAGTCAGCTGGCTGTCCGCCAGATGATCGCCCAGGGTAAGGGTGGCAGTATTGTCAATATTTCTTCTACCACCGGCATGAACCCCCTGCGTCTGCAGTGCGCTTTTACCGTGGCCAAGGCGGGTGTGGTCATGCTCTCCCGTGACATGGCTATCGAGCTGGCTCCCTACAACATTCGTGTCAACTGCCTCTGCCCCGGCTCTATCATGACCGAAAAGACCTACGCGAAGTTCTACAGCGATCCGGTCAAGTCCGAGACTTTGCTGGCCCACGTGCCTCAGAAGCGTCCCGGCAACACCGATGAGATCGCAGCAGGTATCCTGTACCTGGCATCCGACGAGGCTGCCTATACCACCGGTGCCAATCTGGTCATTGACGGTGGCTGGTCCTGCGGATATACCCAGACGTGGTAAGGGAGGGCATGATATAATGAAAAAGTATGATTTCACCGGTAAGACGGTTATCGTAACAGGCGCAATGGATGACATCGGACGGACGGTTGCCCGCAGATTTCTGGAAAACGGCGCCAATGTGGTCGTGAGCGATCTGGCGGAAAAGCCGGAGGTCATGGCCGAACTGAAGGCAGTGTCTGCAAATGTGGAGTTCATTTCCTGTGACGTGTGCGATTGGGATGCGGATGTCGCCCTTGTGGACAAGACCATGGAGCGGTTCCGCGGACTGGACATCCTGGTGAATAACGCCGGTGTCAGCGAATCTGTCGAAGAACAAAAGCCCTTCCATGAGTACGGTCGGGAATTGTGGGATAAGATCATCGAAACCGAAAACAACGGTACGTTTTTCATCACTCAGGCCTTTGCCCAGCGGTTGATTCAGGAAGGCAAGCCCGGCAGTGTGGTCAATGTGGGCTCCATTTTGGGAGTCAATCCCGCCCGAAACTACTGCGCTCATACGGTCACCAAGGCCGGTCTTCTGATGTTCACCCGGGTGGCGGCTCTGGAGCTTGCCCCTTACCATATCCGCGTGAACTGCATCAGCCCCGGTGCCATTGAGCGGGACGGCCGGGAACTGCACATCACCCATGTTCCCATGGAACGCCCCGGCACCACCGACGAAGTGGCTGACGGCATTCTGTATCTGGCTTCCGACGAAGCCTCCTACATGACCGGCAATAACATGAACCTGGATGGTGGCTGGTCCTGCGGCTTCACCAGAAACTGGTAAACCGTGGTTGCTTGATGTGTCCGATAATATCAGAAAAATGACTGCCAACAGGCAGTCATTTTTCTTTGCATTTTTGCGGGAGATGCGCCCGGTGTATATTTTCCGGGACGCTATGGGAAAATATCCCTATCACAGAGAAGGGAGTGGTGTGCTTGTTCAAGCACGAAAAACAGCTGTTTCACCCTGTTGGGGTGGAACGACCCAATCCGCAGTACGCCGCGCTGTTGCAGGAACAGCTGGGTGGCGGTAATGGCGAGCTGAAGGCGGCCATGCAGTATATGTCCCAAAGCTTTCGCATCAAGGATCAAAAGATCAAGGATCTGTTTCTGGATATTGCGGCAGAAGAATTGGGGCATATGGAGATGGTGGCGCAGACCATCAATCTGCTCAACGGTCATGATGTGGATGCCCAGCAGGTGAAGGCCGGGGAGATCCAGAGCCATGTGATTCTGGGGCTCAATCCGGGACTGATCAATGCCTCCGGCTATTCCTGGACGGCAGACTATGTCACAGTGACCGGTGACCTGTGTGCCGATCTGCTGAGCAATATCGCCTCGGAACAGCGGGCAAAGGTGGTCTATGAATATCTGTACCGGCAGATTCAGGACAAGAAGGTACGGGAGACCATCGATTTCCTGCTCAATCGGGAGGAGGCACACAACCAGATGTTCCGGGACGCCTTCAATCAGGTGCAGAATTCCGGCACCAATCAGGATTTCGGAACGACCAAGGCGGCAAAGATGTATTTCTCCCTGTCCGACCCCGGCCCTAACGCCTTTGCCGGCAAGCCGGTCATGCCTCCTGAGTTTTCATCCTGACAGAATTGATTTGCGGATAACGAAAGAAGAACAACCACCGCTTGGTGGTTGTTCTTCTTTCCAGTTGCTGGAGGTGGGGGTGAACCGACGTCCTGTTGCGGTGCCCGAAATTCTTTGCTCGCTGTTCGCTTCGCAGAATTTCGACCGCTGCCACTCGCTCGCCTCCCTCCCCCTGCCACAGGCAGCGGTCGGCTCGCTCCCCTCCGTGAACCCGGAGGTCGTTTAAGTCTGCACCCACAACAAAAACAACAGCCACCCTGTTGGGTGACTGTTGTTTTTCTGGTTGCGGGAGCCGGATTTGAACCGACGTCCTCTTAGGTGCATACAGACTTGACAGTGCGTTCCGCCTTGCGGTGCCCGAAAAATTCTTCGGGCTTTCGCTGTCCTCGAATTTTTCGACCGCTGCGGAAATTGCGCTTCGCCTTCATCTGCCACCGGCAGTGGCGAAGCGCAATTCCCAACGAGCTCCGCCCGTCGGTCTCATAACCCGGAGCGCGTAAGCACAGATGCAGTTCCGAAACGCAAAAAAGAATGACCACCTGATGGTGGTCATTCTTTTATCTGGTTGCGGGAGCCGGATTTGAACCGACGACCTCCGGGTTATGAGCCCGACGAGCTACCGGACTGCTCTATCCCGCGATGTGCATCGCGTTTGCCTGATTATGATACCATGACGGGGTATTTCTGTCAAGGGGTATTTTCTGTCAGCTTTGGTCGAAAGCGCCTGGTCTATTGCGTTTTTCTCCAAATCGGGGTATAATTTTTTACACAAACACCATTTTCTCCCGAAAGGAGCTTTGGGCATGAACATCATCATTACCGGCGGTAGCCGGGGCATTGGTGCGGAGGCTGTCCGTTATTTTTCCGCCATGGGACACCGGGTGCGTTTTCTCTATGAGAAAGACCACCGATCCGCCCGCTCGGTGGCCGAAGCCACCGGCGCGGAGGCTGTCTGCTGTGATGTGGCAGACAAGGACGCGGTCACCAAGGCACTGGCGGATTTTCCCACCGATGTGCTCATCAACAATGCCGGCATCGCCCACTACGGGCTGATCTCCCAAATCGGGAAAGAACACTGGGACAGGATGTTTGCCGTAAATGTCCACGGGATGTACCACTGCATTGACGCTGTTTTGCCGGGGATGCTGTCCCGACAGGCAGGCTGTATCATCAATGTATCCTCCATGTGGGGGCAGGTGGGCGCGTCCTGCGAGGTCTGCTATTCCGCCTGCAAGGCGGCGGTCATCGGGCTGACCAAAGCCCTTGCCAAGGAGCTGGGCCCCTCCAACATTCGGGTCAACTGTCTTGCTCCCGGGGTCGTCCTGACGGATATGTGCCGGGACATCGACCCCCAGGTCATGGAAGACCTCCGGCAGGAGACTCCGCTGGAACGTCACGGCACGCCTCAGGACATGGTCAAGGCCATGGAGTATCTCATGGACGCGCCATTCCTCACCGGACAGGTATTAAGCCTCAACGGCGGAATGGTCATGTAAAAATTTTTGCGAAAACCCTGTTTCTTGTGTATAATTCGACAAATTGCTTCCATATCTTGTGGTATTATGTCACATAGAGAGATGCGGGCGCAGTGCCAGCACCGCTGCTGTCCGGTCATCTTCTTCCTGGGATTGACTGCAGTGCACGATGCCGGAGGCCAGCTCTTTAGGCGACAGACCTCCATACTGGCGAATAAACCGCTCGGCCGCCTCTCCGCCGGCGCCGTCACTGACCAAAACCAGCATTTCTCCCCGCGACAAGGACAGCTTTTCCCCGACCGGACGGTGTTCCTCTCCGACACCCAGACCCGGCGGAGGAGAA
Source organism: Candidatus Avilachnospira sp. (assembly GCA_045602105.1). Classification (GTDB taxonomy): domain Bacteria; phylum Bacillota; class Clostridia; order Oscillospirales; family Oscillospiraceae; genus Avoscillospira. Next base: position 16,143 of record JAZSAW010000028.1, on the reverse strand, counting down.
GCTGTCCCTATTTTTTCCACCTGACCTCTGCGCTTGAGATAGGACGGCGCGCCTCCCCACTTGAACAGCCGGGCATCTCCGGTGTCTAAGTTTGCCTGCAACAGGTCCACTGTGGCAAAGCCACCGTCATCCCGCAGGATGTAGATGCCGTTGAGCAGTGCCATGGCTCTGTCCGGGTCTACGCCACTTTGGAGCAGGACACGGAGGATGCTGATGGCCGTGGCGGCTTCGGCATTTGCCGCTGACCCACTTCCCATGCCATCGCACAGCAGAAGATAAAACCATTTGCCCACCCGGAAGCTTGCGCCCCGGTCACCGGACAGGCTTCCCGCCGTCCGTCCCTGACTGCGGAAGCCCAGCTCCGGACGGAAACGGAAGCGTTCCGGCTCAGTGGTCAAGGGCTGAGCCAGTGCCTGTGACAGAGTATGATACTGCTGAGCCAGAACAGCCCTGCTCTCCCGCAGACGGTTGCGGTACTGCCTTCGACAGCCCAGATCGTCCAGCTCCCGGTTGACGGCGTTCAGGAAACCCTCCATGTGTCGGCAACGCTCGGCAAAGGCCGGGGAGAGATCTTCCCGCAGAGCCTTGCCCCGGGTCATCATGGCAGGAGCAGCCCGATTCAGGGCTTCGCAGGTCTCCTGAATGTGCTCACCCCAGCAACTGTCCCACCGACTGCACAGACGGCATACCCGTTCTGCCGCCTGATCGAATACGGCATTGGTCTCCGGGTCGGGCTTGTCCGCCCGGGCAACGGACATACACTGTCCCAACTGCTCCAACAGACCGGACACCAGTCGCAGACGGGGGTCTGTGGCCTGAACAGACTGAGGGGAGCGTCCAAACAGGGAATCCCGGGGAAGTACCACCGAGATCATTGCGCCCAAAAGTGCCGTCACCGCCACTATGGCGTTTGCTCCGGCAAGGAGAACGCCCAGCAGGGCCAGCGCCAGCCACAGTCCCAGACGGACATAGCTCCGGCTTATGCCCCGACAGCCAAGGGCGGCCAAGGTCAGCACCGCCGTACAGCAGCCGCCCCAGCACAGATCCAGCGCCAGACCGGACAGCACCGCCACGGACAGTGCCATGGGGGTATCGGCGGCGGCCGCCGCCAGGGCACAGCCTGCCACCAGACCCAGAGGCATCCCAAAGGGTCGCAGGGCGCAAAGTCCACCGCACAGGCTGACCCACAGAAGCAGGCGATGGGACTTCCCCTCCGGGCCAAGCGCCTTGACCCACAGGGCGGTAGCGCCTCCTGCCAGTGCCAGTCGCAGGAAAAACCGCCAGACCAGCCGGGGAGCAAACTGCCCCTGAAGAAGGAACAAAAAGCCCACCAGTCCCGTAAACAGCATGGTACAGCCGGGAAGAAACCACCGGTTTTGGGGCAGGCTCTCATTGCCGAAAATGCAAAGCCCCGCCTCCACCAGAAGCCCCACAGCCAACGGCTCCAGAGCCGTATCCACGCCGAAAAAGGCGATGTAGCCCAGACAGCACCCGGCATAGGCGGAAAAAGAGGGCAGTCCCAGCCCAAGAGCCACCAGCAGACTGATGCCAAGAGGCATCCAGCTTCCCGCGATCTTCACGCCGGACAGGATAAAGCCCAACCCAAACGCCCAGACACAGCGCAACGCGATCTCCACAGGCGGACGCCCGCTCCACCGCCGTAGCTTCTGCCCCAGTGCCTGCCACGGAGCTGTCTGTAAATTCGCCTTCATGTTCTTCTCTCCTTTTTTGCCCCGATCCCGGGGTTTCGTGCTATTCGGGACAAGCCTATCACAACTCCGGGTACAAAACCTGTCGGGAAAAGGGATGAACAACGAAAGGGTTGCGATTTTTTGCAAAAAAGACTACAATAACAGCACAATGTCACAGGAGGATGCCTCAATGAACTTGGAACTGGAATTTAAGCTGGCAGTGCCCCATACGGCACTGCTGGAGAAAATTATATTTGACGAGCAGGTGGCACAGGTGCGTCAGGGAGGCTATGCCCTGCTGGACATGGCTACGGTGTATTACGATACCCCCGATCGGCTTCTGGAAAGCCGGTACTGTACCCTGCGCCTCCGGCAGGAAAACGATACGCTGGTGGCGACCCTCAAGACCCCTGCTCCGGGAAAAGCTCGGCATGAATATGCCTGTCCTGCCACGGACATCCGCTCGGCTCTGCCTCTGCTTGTGGCGGAGGGCGCGCCGGAGGAACTGGTGGAACTGCTGAAGGACAAACCCTTACAGCCGGTCTGCGCCGCCCGCTTTACCCGCCGTGCGGCGGATCTGCGGTTTGCCGATGGGACGGTCTGCGAACTGGCGGCAGATGTGGGCGCGCTGGCGGGAGGCACCCGGGAGGAGGCTCTTTGCGAGCTGGAACTGGAATTGAAGTCCGGCAGTGCCGATACGGTCAGCGCCTTTGCCGAGGAACTGAAAGAGCGTTTTGGACTGCGGGATGAGCCCCGAAGCAAATTTGCCAGAGCCTCGGCTCTGGCAAAGCAGGAGGAAACCCCATGAAGATACTGCTTCATATCTGTTGCCACCCCTGCGCCACCCGTCCACTGGCACTCTTGCAGGAGCAGGGACATGATGTCACAGGGTTTTGGTATAACCCCAATACCCACCCCTTTACGGAGTACCGCAGCCGCCGGGATACTGTCCGGGCGTATTTGCAGGAGATCGGCGTGCCTCTGGAGGAACAAAACGATTACGCTTTGCGCCCCTTTGTCCGGGCTGTGGCAGAGGATATTGCCCACCGGTGCGTCAAGTGCTATGAGATCCGTCTGCGCCGGACGGCGGAGAGAGCCAAGGAGCTGGGCTTCGATGGGTTTACCTCCAGCCTCTTTATCAGTCCCTACCAGAATCACGAACTGATGATGGAGGTCGCCCGGCAGGCGGGAGAGGACTTCGGCGTGGAGTTTGTCTATGAGGATTTCCGTTCCCTGTTCCGGGAGGGGCAGGATTTTGCCCGGGAACACGGATTTTATATGCAGAAATATTGCGGTTGCGTCTTTTCCGAGGAAGAACGGTATCTGAAAGCGAAGAAAATCATTCCATAAGAAAAAGCTCCGACCCTCCGGGTCGTACCTTTTTCAACCTGTCAAACACTTCGTTTTGACGTGTGGCGGGTTCTTTTGACCTCTGAAAAATCAGGTATTCTTCATGACCACCATCTCGACGCAGTCGCCTACGTGCTCGCAGGCGTCGGCACAGTTTTCCATGCGGTTGTAAATTTCCCGCCAGGAGATGATGTCCAGAGGATTCTGGCAACGCTCGTCCAGAACACGGGTAGCCTCGATATACAGGCTGTCGCAATCCTCTTCCACCCGGTTGAGCTCGATGACCTGAGCATGGAGCTTTTCGGGCTTTTTGAAGTTGATGAACTCGTCCAGCATCTTCTTCATCAGGTCACAGCACTCAGCCAGCTTCTGGGCGAAGGTCACGGCTTCGGGGGTGACAGAGGAGATCTTATACATATAGAAGCCCTGCAGGACTTCCTCGATGCTGTCGGTAACATCGTCGATATTCTGGCTGATGAGAGCCAGATCCTCCCGGTCGATGGGGGTGACGAAGGCCTTGGCCAGAGCCCGGGACATCTCGTGCTTTTTGATGTCGGCATTGTGCTCGTACTCGTGCATGGCACGGAGCATATCCACCAGATTGTCCTGATTGAAGCGGGACAGGCAATCGGTCAGGTAATTGGCGGCAGTGCAGGCGCAGTCTGCGGCAAGGCACAGGTTTTCAAAATAGAATTTATCAGCTTTCGCGGCCATAGTCATATTCCTTTCTGATTAAAAAATCCACATAAACAGCTTGGTCATCAAAAATCCGATCAGGCCACAGCCGGGGAAAGTCAGCACCCATGTCAGGCACATTTCCTTGACCACGCTGAAGTTGATGGCCTTGATGCTCTTGACTGCGCCGACGCCCATGATGGAAGTGGTCTTGGCATGGGTGGTGGACACCGGCAGACTGAGCACAGAGCACAGAAGCAGGGAGGTAGAGGCCGCCAGATCGGCGGAGAAGCCCTGATACTTTTCCAGCTTCACCATGTCCATACCCACAGACTTGATGATCTTCTTGCCTCCGATGGCAGTACCCAGACCCATGATCAGGGCACACAGCGCCATGATCCAGGGCTCAGGCTGCATATCGACGGGAATATCCAGCCCCTTGGACATAAACAGGCACAGGATGATGATACCCATGAATTTCTGGCCGTCCTGCGCGCCGTGCATAAAGGCGGAGTAGGCCGCGCCGAAGATCTGCGCGTATTTAAAGACCGGCTCGGTCTTTCTGCGCTCCACATTGTAAAACAGCTTGGTCACCAGCTTGCACACCAGCCAGCCCAGACCGAAGCCCAAGGTGACGGAAATGACAATGCCGTAGAGGACCTTGACCCATTCTCCGCCGTTGACGCCCTCCATACTGCCGTGCAGAGCAATGGCACTGCCTGTAAGACCGGCGATCAGCGCGTGGCTCTCACTGGTGGGGGTGCCAAAGACAAAGGCGGCGGTAGCCCAGGTGACGATGGCAAACATGGCGGCACTGAGAGCCACGATGGCTTCGTCGGGATCATTGCCGAAATCCACCATTTTGGTGATGGTCTGGGCGACCTTGGGGCTGAGCATCGTCATCACGTAGACGCCGAGGAAATTGAAGATGGCGGCCATGACGATGGCGGCACGGGCGGACATACAGCGGGTGACCACACAGGTGGCGATGGCGTTGGGCGCATCGGTCCAGCCGTTGACCAGAATGACGCCCAGGGTCAGGACTACTGCGATAAACAGCAGTGGGTTTTGGGTCATCTGACCCCAAAAATATTGAAGTGACAGCTCCATGCTTTCCTCCGATTCGGGATTGATGGGGTGTGGTCTATCTGTAGGTTCGACCAAATTCTCCCTTTTACATTTTTATCATAACGAAAACACGATAGCTTGTCAAGGAGTTCCGTGGGGAATCAAAAAGACACGCATCCGTCTGGATGCGTGTCTTTTTGTTCTCAGGACAGGAAGCTCGCCGGGTCTACGGGCTCACCCTGACAGGTGACGGAAAAATGGACATGGGATTCCTGACCGGCTTCCATAAGCGCGGTATCACCCACAGTGCCGATGGTGTCCCCGACGGCGACCACATCGCCGGCCTTGACCGGGACGTCCGCAGCCAGATTGCTCAGCTGACTGGTGTAGCCGTTTTCGTGGCGGATGACCACCGTTGTGCCGTAATACTCGTCCTCATAGACTGCGGACACCGTACCTGCACGGGGGGCTCTGACCGCCTGACCCAGCTCCGCGGACAGGTCTACGCCGTTATGGGTGCGCCAGTCCTGAGTGGTGGGGTGGTAGGTCAGATGATCCATGGCGTATTCCAACACCACCTCACCGCTGACCGGCAGGACCGTCAGAGGGCCGGTCTGCTCCTGAGCGGGCTTCTCCGTCTCAGGTGACTGCTTGTCCTCAGGGGTCTGGGGAGTGGGAGCAGTGGTGGGGGAGTCCTCCACAGTGGCGGGGATGGAAAGGGTCTGCTGGACAGCGTTTTCCTCATCCACAGCCCCGGAAAGGAAGAAATATCCGCCTACGCCTATGGCCAGGATGCAGAAAGAGAGGATCATGTAATAGCCCTTACCCTTCCACAGCCGGGCAAATTTATTGGTTGGTTTTCTGGATTCGTTGTTCTGCATATTATGCACCTCCGCAGACAGTATGTCCCGGAAATGGAAGAATTATACAAAACGGGAATATTGCGGAAGCTTTTTAGAGATAAAAATAAAAAGCTCCCTCTGACGAGGGAGCTGGCAAAAATCTTTGATTTTTGACTGAGGGAGAGAAAACGGACTACCCCTCAGTCAGCTTCGCTGACAGCTCCCCTGACAAGGGGAGCCTTTCGTGAGTACCATCATTCAGCATTGAAAGGTCCCGGCGGATGGCTTCCGCAAGGGCTTCCACAGAGTCGAATTTCTGCTCCGGTCGGAGGAATTTGCAAAATTCCACCCGCACCTGCCGGTCGTACAGGTCGCCGGAAAAGTCCATAAGACAGCTCTCCACAGTGACGAACTGCCCGTCCACCGTAGGTCTGACGCCCACATTGGTCACCGCCTTATGCTGTGTGCCGTCAGGCAGGATCATGCGGGTGGCATAGACCCCGTAGGGCAGTTCCAGAACGCCCGACCGTAAGGAGAGATTGGCGGTAGGAAAGCCCAGCTTTCGACCAAGCTGATTGCCATGGGTCACGATACCGGTAAAAAAGTGCCGATGACCCAGAAGCCGGTTGGCAGTCTCCACATCTCCCGCCTGCAAAAGTTTGCGGATTCGGGTGGAGGACACCTTCTCTCCCTCTGCCACCACCGGGTCGATGACGTCACAGCCCAGACCTATGGTGGCGCAAAGTTCACGCAGACTCTCCGCGTTGCCCAGACCCTGATAGCCAAAGGTATAATCGTGCCCGCAGACCACATGGACAGCTTCCAGCCGGTCTTTCAGCACTTCGGCAACAAAGTCCTCCGGGGACAGCTCCATAAGCTTGCGGTCAAAGGGCAAAACCAGCATATCATCCATGGCGTAACAATGGGTCATGAGCCAACGGCGGTCCTCTATGGAGTTGAGCAGGGGTTTTGCCTTGCCGGTGAGCAGGACCTCCGGATGGGGATCAAAGGTCAGGGCACAGGCGCAAACGCCCAGCTCATCTGCCCGCTTGCGGGCAATGGCCAACAGGGCTTGGTGTCCCAGATGGACGCCGTCAAAAAAACCAAGGGCGATGACACGGCTCATGGTTTGTTCACCTCGAAAAAGCTCTTTTCCGTATGAAGCAGTCCGGCTTTGACTTTGCCCACCATCAAAAATGTGCCGTCCGGGGCATAGACCCGATAAGTGCCGTCTGCCAGACCCGGCGCTTTGACCGATGCGCCGTTGTAGATGGGCTTTAATTGCCCCGCGGTGACGGTCACGGCGGGATACGCCGTAAACAGACTGTCCACAGGGAGCAGTCGGGCTTCCGGGTCGGGATCTGCCAGAAGCTCCTCCATGGTCACCGCCTGCGCCAGTGCGTAATCACCGGCTTTCGTCCGTTGCAAACTGGACATACAGCCACCACAGCCCAGTGCCTGTCCCAGATCGTGGCACAGGGTGCGGACGTAAGTACCCTTGGAGCAACGGACACGGAACAGCCAGTCCGCCCCCTCGCCCTCCAGCAGTTCCAGCTCCAGAAGCCGGATGGTGCGGGGCTTACGCTCTACGGTCTTGCCCTGACGGGCCAGCTCATAGAGCTTCTTTCCGCCGATTTTGACGGCGGAATACATAGGGGGGAGCTGTTGCTGTACCCCCAGAAAGCCTGCCAGAGCCTGCTCCACCTGCTCCCGGGTGACGGAAACAGGGTTTTGGGCAAGGGTCTCGCCGGTGGTATCCTGCGTGTTGGTCACCAGACCCAGTCGCAGTCCGGCGATATATTCCTTTTCCGCGGTTTCAAAAAATTCAACGCCCCGGGTGGCTCTGCCGATAAAAATGGGCAAAACCCCCGTAGCCATGGGGTCGAGAGTGCCTCCGTGCCCCACACGGCGTTCATGAAAAACGCCCCGGAGCTTGGCAGCCACATCCTGACTTGTCCAGCCCTGAGGCTTGTCTACGATAATAATGCCACAGGCCATGTCACAGCCTCCTTTTGGCAAAGATAAGGTCGACAGAAGCCGGGGTCACAGCACACCGGCTTCTCTCAATACCTGCAAAATGGCCTGTTTGCCATCTTCCAATGTACCGGCAACGGCACAGCCTGCCGCCGCGGCATGGCCTCCGCCACCGAGCTTGGCGCAGTAGTCCGAGGCGTTGTACCCCGGCCCTGTGCGGACGGACAGCTTGGCCTTTCCGGGCTCAGAGTCCCGGATCATGACCCCCACCTGCACACCGTCGATGGTGCGGGGGAAGCCGGAAATGGAATCCAGATCGTCCTCTGTGACGGACAGCTCCTCCACCCAAGTCTGAGGCAGGGTGCAGACGGCCACCGCGCCGTCGGCATAGAGCTCCATGCCCGCCAAAATCCGGGCTTCCAGCTCCAGACGACCACGGCTTCTGATCTCAAACAGCTCCCGATTCAGGGGGGCGGTAACAGCTCCGTGCTCCAGCGTCTCCGCCGCCACCCGCAGGGTGTTGGCGGTGGTGTTGCTGAAGCGGAAACATCCGGTGTCCGTGGCAATGGCGATATACACCGCCTCTGCCATGTCCCGGTCAGGGGCGACCCCAAGCTCTTTCAGCAGAGCCCAGATCAGCTCCCCACAGCCACCGCACTGCGCCATGACCAAAGATTCTTTGGCATAGCCGGTATTGCTGGGATGGTGATCCAGACAAAGCTCCGTTTTTCCGGCAAAGCCCTCGCCTCCCACAGGGAGCAGGGTTTCCGATGCCAGATCCACTGCCACGACGGTCTTTGCTTCGGCAGTTTTGGTGGTCAGCCCGGACAGGCGATCCAGATACCGGGGGGTAAACTGGGGATTTTCCCAGATATGCGCCCGCTTGCCCAGACTGCGCAGACCCAGACAAAGGGCGATGGCACAGCCTGTGGCGTCACCGTCGGGACGGCGGTGGGTCAGGATGAGGAAATCATCCCGCCCCTCCAGCCACCGGGCGGCCTGAGCCACGGTCTTCATGTTTCTTCCTCCTGTCTGGGCTTATCCAGATTGCGAAGCAAGTCAAACATTCTTGCGCCGTAGGCAATGGAATCGTCCTCCTCAAAGACCAGCTCCGGGGTATAGCGGAGCTGAAGCCGGCTGCCGATCTCCCGGCGGAGGAAACCGCCGGCAGAGCGCAGACCTTTCAGGGTCTGCTGGCTTTTGTCCTTATCCAGAACGCTGATATAGACCTTGGCGTACCGCAGATCCCCGGTCGCCTCCACCTTGGTGACGGAGACCATGGACTGCTGTACCCGGGGGTCTTTCAGGGTGCGAATCAGATTGCTCAGCTCCCGCTGGAGCTCTTCATTGATTCGTCCTAATCTGTTAGATGCCATATAATCACCTATTACTTAATCCTTGATCTGTTCCATGACGAAGCACTCGAAGATGTCGCCTTCCTTAATGTCGTTATACTTGTCGATGGACATACCGCACTCGTAGTTGCTGGCCACTTCCTTGACGGAATCCTTAAACCGCTGGAGAGAGCCCAGCTGACCCTCGTGAATGACGATGTTGTCGCGGAGGACACGCACCTGCGCATCCCGGGTGATCTTGCCGTCCTTGACGAAGCAACCGGCGATGGTGCCGATGGCGGAGACCTTGTAGGTCTGGCGGACTTCGGCGTGACCGATGATGACTTCCTTGAACTTGGGCGCCAGCATGCCCTTCATGGCATCCTGAATCTCATCGATGGCGTCATAGATGACCCGGTACATCCGCATATCCACCTTGGCACGGGCAGCGGCGGCCTGCGCCACAGAATCCGGTCGGACGTTGAAGCCGACGATAATGGCGCTGGAAGTGGAAGCCAGCAGAACATCGTTTTCGTTGATGGCGCCGACACCGGCGTGGATGACCTTGACCCGGACTTCCTCGTTGGAGATCTTCTCCAGAGAGGCCTTGACGGCTTCCGCAGAGCCCTGGACGTCGGCCTTGACGATGAGGTTCAGTTCCTTCATCTGACCCTCTTGAATCTGCGCGAACAGATCCTCCAGAGAGACCTTGCCCACAGGCTTGTTGGCGGCGGCCTTCAGCTCTTCCTTCCGCTGATCCACCAGCTGGCGAGCCATGCGCTCGTCCTCAACGGCATTGAAAATATCGCCTGCGCCGGGAACTTCCGCAAGACCGGTGATCTCCACAGGCATGGAAGGACCGGCAGTCTTGGCGGTGCGACCCTTGTCGTCGGTCATAACACGGACACGGCCAACGGCAGTGCCGGCGATGATGATGTCGCCCTGATTGAGGGTGCCGTTCTGCACCAGCAAAGTAGCCACAGGACCGCGATTTTTGTCCAGACGAGCCTCGATGACCACACCCTTGGCACGGCGGGTGGGGTTGGCCTTCAGCTCCTGCACCTCGGCAGTCAGCAAAACCATTTCCAGCAGGTCGTCGATGCCCAGACCGGTCTTGGCGGAAATGGGGCAGATGACCGTATCGCCACCCCATGCTTCGGGAAGCAGTCCGTGCTCCGTCAGCTGCTGCATGATGCGGTCGGGGTTGGCGGTGGGTTTATCCATCTTGTTGATGGCAACGATAATGGGAATCTCTGCGGCCTTGGCGTGGTTGATGGCCTCGATGGTCTGGGGCATGATACCGTCATCGGCGGCAACCACCAGAATGGCAATATCCGTACACATAGCGCCACGGGCACGCATGGAGGTAAAGGCGGCGTGACCGGGGGTATCCAGGAAGGTCAGGGTCTGACCATTGATCTGGACGGTATACGCACCGATATGCTGGGTAATGCCACCGGCCTCGCCGGAGACCACATTGGTCTTGCGGACGGCGTCCAGCAGGGAGGTCTTACCGTGGTCAACGTGACCCATGACCACCACGACGGGGCTGCGGGGCAGGAGTTCTTCAGCCGTATCCTCGTGGTCGTCGATGAGCCGTTCCTCGATGGTGACGATGATCTCCTTTTCCACCTTACAGCCCATTTCCATGGCGATCAGAGAGGCGGTATCGAAGTCGATAACCTGATTGACAGAGGCCATGACGCCCAGCTTGATCAGCTGTTTGATGACCTCGGCGGCGGTCTTTTTCATCCGCATAGCCAGCTCGCCAACGGTGATCTCGTCGGGAATCTTCACCACCAGAGGTGCTTTCTTTGCCACCTCCAGCTGCAGACGGCGCATTTTCTCCTGCTCCTCGCTGCGACGCTTGTTGCCGGAGAACTTGTTGCGGTTTTGCTGTTTGTTCTTGTTGGCGATCTTCTGCTTACCGCCGGAGAAATTCTGCTGACGCTCGGAGACCAGCACATCCACCCGGTCGTCGAAGCGGTTGGCGTTGACGGTAACGGCGCGGGTGTCGATAACCCGGCGTTCCCGCTTGCGCTCCGGCTCCTTGGGCGTTTCTTCCTGCACCTTGGGCGCTTCGGCCTTGGGGGCTTCGGCTTTCGGTGCTTCGGTTGCAGGCGCTTCCGCCTTGGTTTCTTCAGCCTTGGGGGCTTCGGCGGGCTTTTCCTCGGCAGCAGTGGCGGGAGTGCTGGACAGAGCCTGCTCCATATCGGCCACCTGATTGCGCTGGGTCATGACGTCAAAGAGCAGATTGAGCTGTTCTTCCGTCAGGACCTGCTGGGCACTTTTGGGTTTTTCGTAAAATTCGGCGACCAGTCCGGTCACGACCTTGGTGGGGACACCAAAATCCTTGGCCATTTCGCCGATGCGGTATTTGATCATACTCAATATAGCCACCTCCATAGGGTAAAATCGATAACAGGGTATTATTTGCGCTTTTTGCCCATGCGGACATTCTTCTGATGAGCCTTTTCCTCGGCACGGCGTTTTTTCACCCGTTCCACCTGCTTTTCCAGCTCGGCAAGCAGGGCGCTGTAATGCTCCGGCTCATTCAGAGCCTGCACAAAAGCCAGCGCCAGTGCCACATCCGTAAAGGCCGCCATGGCACAGGCGTTGACGCCCATGGCGTTGCCCATGTCCTCCTTGGTAAAGGGCACGCGGATGACCGGGGGCTTTCCGCTCTGGGTAAAGGAGCGGGCTCGGCGGAAGGTATTGTCCGTAGCGTCTTTGGCCAGCACCAGCAGTCTGGCACGACTGCTCCGGCAGGCGATGCCCACAGGCTCTTCACCGATGGCGATGTTCCCGCCACGGCGGGCAAGACCCAAATAATTCAGGGCGCGCAGTTCATTCTCCATGGTCGCCCTCCTCCATGGCCGACACCAGACCGTCATAGACCTCCGGGGGAATGGCGGTCTCAAAGGCGCGTTCCAGGGCCTTGGACTTGATGGCCCGCTTCAGACAGGTCTCACTGGGGCAAACATACGCGCCTCTGCCCGGTGCTTTGCCACGAAAATCCAGAGAAATCGCTCCCTCCGGGGACTTGACCACCCGGATCAGTTCTTTTTTGGGCTTCATCTCCCGACAGCCGACACACTGGCGCATGGGAATTTTTTTCTGCATGACAGTCTCCTTTCTGCGGGAGAGGTTTTAGGTAGGGATTTATTCCGCGGTCTCTTCCTCGATCTCGGGCAGTTGATCGGCCTGAGAAGCGGGCTTGATGTCGATCTTATAGCCGGTCAGGCGGGCAGCCAGGCGGGCGTTCTGCCCCTCCTTGCCGATGGCAAGGGACAGCTGGTCATCGGGCACGATGACACGGCAGGCCTTGACCATGCCGGGCAGGACGGTCACGGAGATGACATCGGCGGGGGACAGGGCGGAAGCCACGAACTGAGCGGGATCTTCCGACCAGACCACGATGTCCATTTTTTCACCGTGAAGCTCATCCACGATCGCGCCTACGCGTCCACCGCGAGGGCCGACACAGGCGCCCACGGCGTCGATGTTTTCTTCTGTGGCGCAGACGGCGATCTTGGTGCGGGAGCCGGGCTCACGGGCGATGGACTTGACCTCCACCAGACCGCTTTCGATCTCCGGCACGTTCAGCTCAAACAGACGCTTGACCAGACCCGGATGGGTGCGGGATACCAGCACCTGCGCGCCACGGTTGGAACGGCGGACCTCCACCACATAGACCCGGATCAGATCGCCCTCCCGGTAATCTTCCGTGCGGACCTGCTCGGAAGCGCCCAGCAATGCGTCGGTCTTATCGTTGCCGGTGCCCATGCGGATGTGCATTTCACCGCTGTTGGGGTCGATGCGGGAGACTGTACCGGTGAGGATCTCATGCTCCTTGGAGGAGAAGCTCTCAAACACGATGCCCCGCTCAGCTTCCCGGATGCCCTGAATAATGACCTGCTTGGCGGTCTGGGCGGCGATACGGCCAAAGGCCTTGGTCTCCACGTCCACATTCACCAGATCGCCCAGCTCGGCGATACCGTTGATCTTTCTGGCGTCCTCCAGAGAGATCTCCGTAGCGGGGGAGATGACATCCTCCACCACTTCCTTCTGGACGTACATTTTCATGTTCTGGTCTTCCACGTCCACAAAGACGTTATCCGTGTAGCCGTCCTGATCTTTTTTGTAGGCGGCCACCAGAGCCTGAGTGATCTTTTCGATCATGTAGGTCTGGGGGATGCCACGCTCTTTTTCCAGCTGTGCCAGAGCGGCAAAAATTTCTGTGTTCATGTCCTTGCAGTTCCTCCTTAGAATTCCACGTAAAGACGCACCAGGGCGACTTCTTTCTTTTCCAGTGTGACGGAAGCTCCGCCCACATCCAATGTGACGTCGCCGTCGGCATAACCGCTCAGCACGCCTTTGAGCTCTTTCACGCCGTCCTTGGGGCGGTAGAGCTTGACCAGCACCTTAGAGCCCATAAACTGCTGAAAATCACCGGGACGCTTCAGTGCCCGTTCCAGTCCCGCGGAGCAGACCTCAAAGTGGTAGCTTTCCGGGATGGGGTCTTTTTCATCCAGAATGGGGTCAACGGCTCGGGAGACAGCCTCGCAGTCGGAGATGTCCACTCCGCCGTCCTTGTCGATATACAGGCGCAGAAACCATTCGCCACCCTCCCGGACGTATTCCACGTCCCAAAGCAAGCAGCCCTTTTCCTGCACCACGGGCTCGGCAAACTGCCAAACCTGCTCGGTGATCTTCATGCAAAAACCTTCCTTTCCAACAAGAAAGACTGGGGAACATTCCCCAGCCTTCAGTCAAGCATACCATTGATTACCCCTATTATAGCCGGTCAATTGGGAAAAAGCAAGGGTTTTTCGGAAAAAAGTTCGGCTTTTTCCGGAGTTTTATAAGTTTTTAACGGACGAACACCGTTCGCACGCCGGGATGATAAAGAATGACCGCCTATGGCTCATCATAGGATAGGTAGGCTTCCTCAGCCTCTTGTTGGGCGCGAATCAAAATTTCCCTTGCCTGACCGTAATTTTGATGCTCCAGAGCAGAAAGTGCATCGGTGATACGATTAAATAATATGGTATAGCAGAAAGGCAATGTTTCCATACGAACCTCCTTGTATTCTAAAATGAATATTGTAATTAGAATATATTAAAACGAGCAAAATTGCAATAAAATATTATTGCAGGAGGTGATTCTGTGGAAGGGTTTCAGCCGAAAAAGCAGGAAAAAGAAGTGATCTCCATGAGAATCCCTTCGGATAAGCTGGCGGAGCTGGACCGCAAGGCACAGCAGTTCGGCATTTCCAGAAATGAGCTGATCAATCAGTGCATCGATTTTGCGTTAGCCAATCTGGACAAATAAGCAAATCAGAGTAGGGAACGGCCTGTGCGCCGTTCCCTTTTTCCTGCCCACTGTCTGTGGATTTCGTGGCGGTTTTATTTTCTTGCATTTTCTTCAAATCTCCCATACAATAAAAAAGAGCCCCGCGCACAGGGCGCGGGGCTTTTCAGCATTTATTCTGCTTCGGAGAACTGATCCTTGCCCACACTGCACAGGGGACATTCAAAATCTTCGGGTACATCTTCCCATTTGGTGCCGGGGGCAATGTCCATTTCGGGCAGACCCGCTTCTTCGTCGTACTCCCATCCGCAGATATCACAGACATACTTCATCTTGACTCATCTCCTTTTATTTGGTTGACACAAGTATACCGCAGAAACTTCCCTGTTTCAATAGGGGATTTTCAGAAAGGAACAGTTTATGGAGCTTTCCATTCCCCAGAGCTGGCAGGACTTGTTACAGCCCATCCTAAATTCCCCCGAGACAGAGGAATTATTCACGAAAGTACATACCGCCTACGGTCAGACCACCGTCTATCCCCCCCGGGACAAGCTGTTTTCTGCCTTTTTGCTGACCGCCCCGGAGCAGGTGCGGGTAGTCATTCTGGGGCAAGACCCTTACCACGAGCCGGGTCAGGCCAACGGACTGGCCTTTTCTGTGGCCGAGGGCGTGCGTCTGCCTCCCTCTTTGCGCAACATCTATCAGGAGCGTCAGTCCGATGTGGGCGTTCCGGTGAGCCAAAGCGGTGATCTTACCCATTGGGCAGAGCAGGGGGTATTTCTCCTGAACACCGTTTTGACCGTGGAGCAGGGTAAGGCCAACAGCCATCGGGATCTGGGCTGGCAGGCCTTTACGGACAAGGTCGTGGAGGCGCTGGCGCAATTGCCCCAGCCCATGGCCTTTATCCTCTGGGGCGCGCAGGCACAGAAGAAGGCAGAGCTGGTGAAAAACGCGCCCCATCCCCGGCTGATTCTCCAGTCTCCCCATCCCAGTCCCCTGTCCGCCTACCGGGGATTTTTCGGCAGTCAGCCCTTCAGTCGGGTCAATGCCTTCCTGAAAGCCCACGGACAGCAGGAAATTTCCTGGTAATGGGAAGTTTTCCGTTGACAAACGGGCAAATTTTGGGTATCCTTAACCATAGAATCAAACATCACGGCAATGACGAGGACGAGTACCGGTCATAAGACCTCAGAGAGCCTGCGGTTGGTGAAAGCAGGTGGTCAAGTGGTCGGGAATATCCCCTCCGAGCCTCCGGCTGAACGTTAGTAAGCCCGGACGGTCGCCTCCGTTAACGGGCAGCTTAAGTGGCCGAAAGGCAAGAAGAGTGGTACCGCAGAGGTTTTCGCCTTTGTCTCTTTTACAGGGACAGAGGCGTCTTTTTTATCCCCTTTACCAGATTATATTGATTTTGGAGGCAATTATGGAATACAAACAGACACTGAATATGGGCAAATCCGGTTTCCCCATGCGGGCGGGTCTGCCTGCCCGTGAGCCCGGCATGCTGGAAAACTGGGAAAAGCTGGATCTTTACAACGAGATGCTGAAAAAGAACGAGGGCAAGCCCCGCTTCTGTCTCCATGACGGCCCTCCTTTTTCCAACGGCTATATCCACATGGGTCATGCCCTGAACAAGACCCTGAAGGACTTTATTACCCGTTCCTATGCCATGCGGGGCTACTACACCCCCTATGTGCCCGGCTGGGACAACCACGGTCTGCCCATTGAGCGCGCCATCGAAAAGTCCAAGAAGAAACTGGACAGAGACCTGTCCGTTCCCGAATTCCGCAAGGCCTGCGAGGACTTTGCCGAGGACTTCATCCAGAAGCAGATGGGCGGTTTCAAGCGTCTGGGTGTCGTGGGCGACTGGGAACATCCCTACCGCACCATGGACAAGCA
>JAZSAW010000027.1:0-5772 GCA_045602105.1 Candidatus Avilachnospira sp. | reverse complement strand
AAAAGATGCAGTTCACTTTTCGTGAACTGCATCTTTTTTTCAGGGAGCCAAAGGAGTTGCTGATCGTCAAAGCGGAAGATTGGGTGATTGGCAATTTTAGATTTTGCAACTGATACGGAAATGTAGTCTTGTATTGTTTTGTCCGCTTTTACTGCGAGAAAAAGCAGGCTGGCATACGAACATTCCTTAAAGTTATTCTAACGCTGATGTATGGAGAAAATGTTTTTTTTAAGATGTAAAAACAACAGAGTATGGTATTTAACGCTATATATTCACAAATATTTACTCTTTATGCTAAGATTGACATGAATTACGCGCTGATGTATAATTTTTATAGTATGCTTATGGGAGGTTCATGATGTCAGATATAATATTTGTCACACCCAATTTGAACGGGTATGTGCGTGAAGAACCTGTTGGAACACTTTTGTTAAGCACAATCCTAACCAAGGCTTGTTTCGATGTAAAGATTCTGCCATTTTATCACTTTGGAGACATTCATGATTTTGATTGTTTTCTCGAAAATGCAGTGAATGAAATACTTACCCAAAACCCGAAAATAGTCTCCTTTTACACAAGATGTGATACCTTTCATATATCAATTAAAATCGCACAGCGCATTAAGAGAAAAAGTGCCAATATATACATTGTTTTTGGTGGACCTCAAGCTGATATTACTGCCGAAGATACATTGCGTGCCATTCGAGAAATCGATTATATCTGTTGTGGTGAAGGAGAAACGACAGTAATCCCTCTTTTCTCATCTTTAATGGAACACAAACCCAACCACGAAATTCCAGGGTTAGTTTTCCGCAAGGATGAGCAGATCGTACATAATCCCCGCCCAGCGTTAATAAAAGATCTGGACACATTACCGCCTATTGATTACTCGCTTATTGATGTTCAAAACAACGGAAACCGATCTTATGTGCGCAGTCTATTTCCTGTGGATGTAGGGCGAGGCTGTCCCTTTGCGTGTACATTTTGCAGTACAAAGACCTTTTGGGGAAGATCGTATAGATTAAAAAGTGCGGATAGAATTATTTCCGAAATAAAGAGAATACACTCGTTGTTTGGGGTTTCTTCCTTTAATTTTGAACATGATATGTTCACGATGGACCGGAAACGTGTAATCCAAATTTGTAACGATCTGATAAATATCGGCTTCCCTGTTTCATGGAGATGCAGCGCACGACTTGATTGCTTGAATCGTGATCTCATTGACATTATGACTGCTGCTGGTATGAATACTCTCTTTGTGGGAATAGAAAGCGGTTCCCCACAAATGCAGAAAAAGATTCGCAAAAACCTAAAACTAGATGACGTATATGAGAAGCTCTCCTATATCAGTGCCAAGGGAGTAAGAATTACCGCATCCTTTATCTTTGGATTCCCAGATGAGACCGAAGAAGAATTTTCACAAACAATTGCTTTGATGGTCAGATTAAGTAAAATTCCGAACATCCATCTTCAGCATCATTTGTGCACATTATTTTCCGGCACAGAATTAACCCAGAAATATCAACAATATGTTGAGCGAGCCACGCTGTATTCTGACACTACTGGAGAAATTGCTGTGCAGGAGTGCGCAGATCTCATCAATGCGCACCCCACACTTTTCCCTCACTATTTTGAGTATAAAAGCGATTTGCGCGAAAAAATAAAGTATTTCCCGCAGTTTTTTGACAGCTGGATGTTCATGCGTCCTGTATATGAATACATTGCGTTACACTATTACGGTAACCGTTACTGTGACATGCTATATGATTTTTCTGATTGTAATAGGGAAATATTGGAGAGCGAAAAGGACTTATTTACCATATTACAGAAAGATTGCTTTTTGGATTGTTTCAAAGATGACAAGAATTATGAGTTATTAACTGAGATATCTAAATTTTTCCTATGGAGAGCTGACCCTCATACGGTAGGCCGGAATATTTTTGGTTTCGATATAAAGGCACTTCTTGCCGGAGACAGTATTTCAGATATCCAGCCTAAACTTACCATGGTATCTTGTGAAGTAGATCATGAAGGAAAACGAAAAATAACGCTATATAACAAAGCAAATCTAGGCTCTTAGATTCTTAAAGGAGGAAAATATTCCAAATCCCTTGTTGCGTGGAGCGGGCGGTCCGCCACACTATCTGAGTTAACAAAAAAGATGCAGTTCACTTTTCGTGAACTGCATCTTTTTTATTTTAGCTGTTGAATTAGCGCCTCGGCGCAGACCATGCCGTCTACGGCGGCGGACATGATGCCTCCGGCGTAGCCTGCACCCTCTCCGCAGGGGAAAAGGCCCTGCACAGCCGACTGCTTGCTCTCATCCCGCAGGATGCGGACAGGGGAGGAACTGCGGGTCTCCGGAGCGGTCAGCAGGGCATCTGCTGAGGCAAAGCCTGCAAGACGCTGATCTAAAAGGGGCAGAGCCTGCTCCAGCACATCGGTGATAATGGGAGGAAGCACATGGTGCAGGTCACACAGGGTCACACCGGGGCGGTAGGTGGGCGCAACACTGCCCAGCTTTTCTGAAGGCTTGCGGGCAAGAAAATCTCCCACAAGCTGACAGGGGGCGTGATAATTTCCGCCACCTGCCCGGAAGGCCTTTTCTTCCAACTCCTGCTGCCAGTACATTCCACCCAATACCGACTGATCGGGAAAATCCCGGGGATTGAGGGTGACAAGCAAAGCGGAATTGGCGTTTTCTCCGTCCCGTGCCACATAGCTCATACCGTTGGTGACCAGTCGCCCCTCCTCGGAGGCTGCCGCCACCACATGACCGCCGGGACACATACAGAAGGTATAGGCGGAACTGCCGTCCGGCAGATGGACATTGAGCTTGTAATCCGCCGCCGGGAGATTGGGGCTTCCGGCAAAACCGCCGTACTGGCTTTTATCCACCATGGTCTGCTTGTGCTCAATGCGCACGCCCATGGAAAAGGGCTTGGGCTCCATGGGAACGCCTTGCTTCAGCAGAGTTTCGAAGGTGTCCCGGGCGCTGTGGCCGATGGCCAGAATGGCCTGCTCACAGGGAAGATGGGTCACTTCGCCGTTTTGTCTGACCAAAAGACCGGTGAGCCGGTCGCCCTCCTGCTCAATGCCTACCATCTGCGCGCCGAAGCGGACTTCGCCTCCCAGCTCTGTGATGGTGTGGCGGATATTCTGTACCACCGTCAACAGGACGTCCGTGCCCACATGGGGCTTGGCGTCAAAGAGAATCTCTCCGTGCGCGCCGGCATCCGCCAACTGCTCCAATACCCACTGACAGCGGTCATTTTTCACGCCGGTGTTCAGCTTGCCGTCGGAAAACGTGCCTGCACCGCCCTCACCGAACTGGACGTTACACTGAGGGTCGAGCTTGCCTGTGCGCCAGAATTCCTGTACCTTTTCATGGCGGGTCTGAGCGTCCAGACCCCGTTCCAAAACAATGGGGCGCAGTCCTGCCTTGGCCAGCACAAGAGCGGAGAACATACCTGCCGGACCAAAGCCGATGACCACCGGGCGACAGGCAGGCTCTATGGCGGGCTGAGGGATGGTGTAGACCGGGTCTCGGGCAAGGCTGACCTTGGGGTCACGGATGCGCTTCAGGAGCTTATCCTCCCGTTCTTTGGTCTCTACATCTACCGTATAAATGATGCGTACATCGGACTTTTTTCGGGCATCCACAGATTTTTTCCGGATATGCAGATGGACGATTTCATGCTCCCGGATGCGCAGATGCTTTGCGGAAAGCTGTACCAGTCTGTTCAGGTCATCCTGAGGGGTAAGGGACAGATCTCGAATTCGTATCATGAAAATCTCCTGTTTATGGGTTACCCAGTTTGCCGGCAAGCCTGCCGGAGCTCCATGCCCACTGGAGGTTGTAGCCTCCGCAGTCGCCATCGATGTCCAGAACTTCACCGGTGGCAAAAATGCCGGGGCAAAGCCTGCTTTCCAGGGTATCGGCACGGAATTCGGAGGTAGGCACACCGCCTCCCGTGACCTGCGCCTGCTCCAGTCCCATAACACCGGTGACGGTCATGGGGAAGAATTTGACCGTATGGACAATGCGGACAAGGTCAGTATGGGTAAACTCTTTTGCGGTTTCGGGAAGGGAAGTGCCACTGAGTTTCAGTACCACCTTGCCCAGACGGTTGTGCAGGATTCCCGTGAGAAGCTCCTGAGCCGGCAGGTCGGGAAGCTCCTTCTGCCGAGCGCAGAGCAAGTCGGTCAGGTCATCCTCTGTCCATGGGCGAAGCAGGTCCAAAAGAAGCACCTGTTCCGTGCCGGTTTCTATCTCGCCGGAAAGCTCAAAAATAGCAGGTCCGCTGATGCCAAAGTCCGTAAACTGCACTTCGCCGGTATTTTTTGCTACTACATGACCATTCCGCTTCAGGGTAATGCCGGCATCTGCCCGCACGCCTTTGAGACTGTGCGTCACGGAACTGTCGGTGCGAATTTGCACCAGACAGGGTCGAAGTGCTGTGCGGGTATGCCCCATTGCGCCCAGAAGCCGGTAGCCCCAGTCTGTACCGCCCAGTTTTCCTCCTGCCAGTCCTCCACAGGCCAAGATGACCTTGTCGCCGTAAAAGGCTTCCTCGGCGGTTTTTGCCTGAAAGCCCCGGGCTTTTTTGCCAAGAGACAAGACTTCACAGCCACAGCGCACATCCACACCCCGTTGGGTCAGGGCAAACCGCAGAACATCCACCACACTGCCCGCCTGGTCGGAGAAAGGATAGACCTTTCCTGAGGGCTCAGTGACAGTCAGCAGACCAAGACGGCGAAAATAGGCAAGGGTATCCGCCACGGAAAACCGGCTGAGTGCCGTGCGGACGAAGTCCGGGTCTGCGCCGTGGTAGTGCTCCGGAGAAGCGTGGATATTGGAGAGGTTACAGCGTCCGTTGCCGGTGGCAAGGAGCTTGCGCCCCAAACGGCTCTGCCGTTCCAGCAGGGTCACGGTATTGGCGGGGTCTTCCGAGGCAGTCAGAGCAGCCAGCATACCGCTGGCGCCACCGCCGATGACCAGAACTTTCATGGGAAAAGTCCTTTCTTTTATTATTGCAAATATTATAATACACCTTGCCGTGGATGACAAGAACCATTGCATTTTCCCAAAAATGTGGTAAGATAAACACACTATGGACAAACAAAAATGTATCGCAAAGGTAGCCCAGACCGATGAGGACAGGCTTCTCTTTGCCCGAATCTATGACCGCCTGACCGGGGCGGAGCAGAAAAATATCCCCGCATCCACATGGTTTCTCTCTCCCAGAGAGCAGGTGCTGATCCGCCGGATGCTTGCGCCTATGGAGCTTCGGTTTTTTGGTGGAAGTGATCAGGCGGAGCGGGCGGTCTGCTGTTGGCTGCCGGATTATCTGGAGGACGGATGGCTTATGGGGGAAGACAGTCCCATCTGTGCCGTCCGGGCGACTTATTTTGAAAAAGACCAGCTGACTCATCGGGATTTTCTCGGCAGTTTAATGGGCAGTGGCATCAAGCGGGAAACGGTGGGAGATATTTATGTAGGCACGGGCTCTTGTGATTTTCTGGTGACCCGGGAGATCTTGCCTTATGTGCTGGACAATCTGGTCAGTGCCGGACGGACGAAGCTTCGTGTGGAACAGATCGCTCTGGAGCAATTGGCTGTGCCTGCGGTTTCTGTGCGGGAGTTTCGGGATACGGTGTCGTCTTTAAGACTGGACAGCATCGTGGGCTCAGGTTTTCGTATGGCGCGGGGCAAGGCGGTAGAGCTGATCGAGGCGGGAAAGGTGTCCCTCAACGATTTGCCCTGTCTGA
>JAZSAW010000026.1:0-10809 GCA_045602105.1 Candidatus Avilachnospira sp. | reverse complement strand
TCACTGTGGAAAAGTAAGGAGGTCGACTCATGGCAGAACGTGTATTGATGAAAGGCAACGAAGCCATTGCCGAAGCGGCGATCCGTGCCGGTTGCCGTCACTATTTTGGTTATCCCATCACGCCTCAGACGGAGATCGCCGCCTATATGGCAAAGAAACTGCCCAAGATCGGCGGTGTGTTCCTGCAGGCGGAAAGTGAGATCGCGTCCATCAACATGGTCTATGGCGCAGCCGCTACGGGCACTCGTGTCATGACCTCTTCCTCCAGCCCCGGAATCTCCCTGAAGTCAGAGGGACTGAGCTATATCGCCGGCTCTGATGTGCCCGCGTTTGTGGTCAATGTCCAGCGTGGCGGCCCCGGTCTGGGCGGTATCCAGCCCTCTCAGTCCGATTACTTTCAGGCCACTAAGGGTGGCGGACATGGCGACTACCGCATGATCGTCCTTGCGCCTGCCTCCGTGCAGGAGATGGCCAGCCTGACCATCAAGGGCTTTGATCTGGCGGATAAGTACAATATGATCGCCATGATTTTGGCAGACGGCACCATCGGACAGATGATGGAGCCCATCTCCTTTGAGGATGCTGAGATCCGTACATACGAAAAGCCCTGGGCACTGACCGGTACTCAGTGTGCCCGGAAGCACAATATCGTCAACTCCCTGTACCTCAAGCCTGATGAGCTGGAAGCCAAGAACTTTGAGCGGTTTGAGAAGTACGCTGTGGTGGAAGAGAATGAGCCCATGTGGGAGGAGTACATGATGGAAGATGCCGAGATTTGTGTCGTAGCATTCGGCATCGCATCCCGTGTGGCCAAGAATGCTGTGGTGGCCGCAAGAGCCGAGGGCATCAAGGCCGGTCTGATTCGCCCCATCACCCTGTGGCCCTTCCCCAAGAAGGCACTGGCTGCCGCGGCAGAGCAGGTCAAGGGCTTTGTCAGCGTTGAGCTGAGCATGGGTCAGATGATCGAGGATGTCCGTCTGGCTACGGGTTGCAAAAAGCCCGTGGCTCTGTGCAACCGTGCAGGCGGTATGATCCCCAGCCCCGACGAAGTGCTCGAATCCCTGCGTAAAGCGCAGAAAGGAGTGTATTAAGATGGCAGTTGTTTTTCAGAAACCCAAGTCCCTGACGGACGCGCCCTTCCATTACTGCCCCGGTTGTCCCCATGGCATTATCCACCGTCTGGTGGCAGAAGCTCTGGACGAGCTGGGCATAGAGGGTAAGGCCATTGGCGTCGCTCCTGTCGGCTGTGCGGTTATGGCATATGATTATTTCTCCTGCGATATGATCGAAGCGCCTCACGGCAGAGCCCCTGCTGTGGCTACGGGCATCAAGCGTTGCCGTCCGGAGAATGTGGTCTTTACTTATCAGGGCGACGGCGATCTGGCCTCCATCGGTATGGCGGAAACCGTCCATTCTGCCGCCAGAAACGAAAACATCACGGTGATTTTCGTCAATAACGCCATTTACGGCATGACCGGCGGACAGATGGCGCCCACCAGTTTGCCCGGTCAGGTGACCCAGACCTCTCCCTACGGCCGTGATGTCAACCACTGTGGCTGGCCCATCCGTGTCTGCGAGATGCTGGCAACGCTGGAAGGTCCTGAGTATGTCACCCGAGTGGCAGTCAATAATGTGAAGAACGTCATGAACGCCAAGAAAGCCATCAAGAAAGCCTTCCAGAACCAGATCGAGGGGAAAGGCTTCTCTCTGGTGGAAGTGGTGTCCGCCTGTCCCACCAACTGGGGCATGACCCCTGAGAAGGCGCTGGAATGGGTGCAGAGCGATATGTTACCCTACTATCCCATCGGCGTGTATAAGGACAGAAGCGCAGCAAAGGAGGCAGAGAAATGAAAACCACACAGATCCTCATTGCCGGCTTCGGTGGACAGGGCGTGTTGTTCGCCGGTAAGTTTCTTGCCTACAAGGGACTGATGGAAGACCTGCAGGTCTCCTGGCTTCCCTCCTATGGACCGGAAATGCGTGGTGGTACAGCCAACTGTAATGTTATCTTGTCCGATACGCCTGTAGGCTCTCCCATTATCACCAACCCCGATGTGCTCATCGCCATGAACCTGCCCTCTTTGCAGAAGTATGTGGATACCGTAGCACCCGGCGGGCAGATTTATCTGGACAGCGCCCTGATCGGAGAAAAGGTACAGCGTACCGATGTGGAAGTCTTTTATATCCCCGCCACCCAGATGGCGAGAGAGGCAAATATCCCCACACTGGCCAATATGATCATCATAGGCCACCTGTTGCAGAACAACAGCGAATTGTCCTTTGCGGGCACAGAAGCCGTTGTCAGCAAGCTTGTTCCCCCCAGTAAGTCCGCTTTGGTGGAACTGAATATGAACGCCCTGAATCTGGGCAGGGATTATCAGTAAATCAAAGTCCGTAATATACAGCAAAAATTAGGAGGTTTTTATTATGAATGCAATGACCGAAATGACCAATTTCCGCCACGAGAAAGTCCTGTTTGTCAACAACGAAAAGGCCGGCTTGAAGGCCATTATCGCTGTCCATAACACCAATTTGGGCCCCGCCATCGGTGGCTGCCGCCTGTTCCCTTATGCCAGCTATGACGATGCCCTGTTCGATGTCCTGCGCCTGTCCCGTGGTATGTCCCACAAGAACGCAGTTGCCGGTCTGCCTCACGGTGGCGGTAAGGGCGTTATCATTGCCGACCCCTCTCAGAAGACCGAGGCTATGTTCGAGGCCTTTGCCGAAGCCGTCAACAATCTCGGTGGCGACTATATCACCGCAGAGGACGTCAACACCACCTGTGACGATGCTATGATCATGCTGCGTAAGACCAAGCATATCTGCGGTCTTCCCATGAACAGTGGCGATCCCTCTCCCTTCACCGCCCGTGGCGTGTGGCAGGGCATCCGCGCTACCGCCAAGGTGGCGCTGGGTCGTGACGATCTGGAAGGCGTGACCGTCGCCGTTCAGGGTCTGGGCAAGGTCGGCTATGATCTGTGCCGTCTGCTCCATGAGAGCGGCGCAAAGCTCATCGTTGCCAACCGTAGCAATAAGGCCATGGCGGAAAAGGCTGCCGATGAGTTCGGCGCAACTGTGGTCGCTACTGACGCCATCATGAGCCAGGAATGTGACATCCTCTCTCCCAATGCTATGGGCGCGATCCTGAACCCCGCCACCATCCCCAACCTGCGCTGCAAGGCTGTCGCCGGTGGTGCAAACAACCAGATTTTGGACGATGCTTCCGGTCTGGCTCTGAAGGCTCGTGGCATCTTCTATGCGCCCGACTTCGTCATCAACGGCGGTGGCGTCATCAATGCTGCCGCAGAGGTGGACGGCCCTTACAATAAGGAAGCTGTTCTGGAAAAGGTGGATAACATCTATAACTCCATCGAGCATATCCTTACCGAGTCCAAGAAGACCGGCGAGCCCGAAGGCGTCATCGCTACCCGCTTCGCTGAATCCATCATCTACCGCTAAAGCTGGATATGTAAAAGCCCTCAGGATTGTCGATCCTGAGGGCTTTTGCCATTAAGACTATGATTGCTCTGTTTTCCGAAATCAGCCAAACAGAGAGATGGCGGCAAAGATTCCGGACAGGAGGGAGGCCACCAGTGAGACTACAGTGATCTGGGTGTTGATGGACGGACCGGCAGTGTCCTTGAAGGGATCGCCCACGGTATCGCCGATGACGGCGGACTTGTGGGCGTCACTGCCCTTACCGCCCTCTGCACCGGATTCCACATACTTTTTGGCGTTGTCCCACAAACCGCCCGCGTTGGACATAAACAGTGCCAGAAGCAGACCGCTAACGATATTGCCCAGCAGGAAACCGCCGATGGCTCTTGCGCCACCGATAAAGCCCACTGCGATCGTGGCGATAATGGCCATCAGACCGGCGGGGATCAGCTCCTTGAGAGAGCCGGAGGTAGCGATGTCGATGCACTTGTCGTATTCCGGTCTTGCATCGGGATCGCCTTCCCGCAGACCCTTGATCTCCCTGAACTGCCGGTGGATCTCAGCAACCATACGCTGGGTGTTTTTGTCCACGCCCAAAATCAGCATGGCAGAGAACACAGCGGGGATGGCTGCGCCAATGAGGATACCGAAGAATACGGCAGGATTCATAATGTCAAAGCCGGTGATCAGTTCTTTTCCGGCAGTAGCCAGCGCGTCGTTGACCTCGGTCATAAATGCACCCAGCAGAGAGATGACGGTCAGACCGGCGGCACTGATGGAAAAGCCCTTGGTCACAGCCTTGACGGGGTTGCCTGCGCTGTCCAGTTCGTCAGCGATGCGGATGGTCTCTTCACCCAATCCGCCCATTTCCGCAAGTCCCCGGGCATTATCCACGATAGGTCCGTAGGCATCGTTGGAGATGATCATGCCCACGATAGAGAGCATACCCACAGCAGACATGGAAATGCCGAAGATGGCATAGCCGGGGCCCATGGGCTCGCAGATCTTATAGGCGGCCAGCGCGGACACGGCGATACCGACCATGGCGGGCAGGCAGGAGATAAAGCCGTAGGAAATGCCGGAGAGAATGGTGATGGCCGGACCTGTGCCGGAGGCATGGGCGACCTTTTTGACGATGGGCTTGGAATCGTCGGTGAAATAGTCCGTGGTGATGCCGATAATGACGCCCACCAGCAGACCCACAGTAGCAGCGCCCCAGATACGCCAGGAGAAGCCCGGCACAAGGGCAGTGGCAACGGCAGTCAGAATAATGTAAATGGCAGTAGTAACGTAAGTAGAGGAGTTCAGTGCTCTGGTGGGATTGCCGTTTTTGCCGATTCGGGCAGTGGCGATACCAAGGATGGAAGCCAGCAGTCCCAGCAGGGCGTAGCAGAATACCATGGATACATTTTGGAATTCACCGCCGGACAGAGCCTGGGCAATGACGATGGCGGAGGTCATGGAAGCAACATTGGAGTCAAACAGGTCAGCACCCATGCCGGCCACATCACCCACATTGTCGCCTACATTATCGGCAATCACAGCGGGATTGCGGGGGTCATCCTCGGGGATGCCCAACTCCACCTTGCCGGTCAGATCGGCGGAAACGTCAGCGGTCTTGGTAAAGATACCGCCACCGGCCTTGGCAAACAGAGCCAGAGAGCTTGCGCCAAAGGAGAAGCCCAGCAGGAGAGTCGCATCGCCCACCAACATCAGCACAGCGGCAACGCCAAAGAGGGAACAGCCGACCACGATCAGACCCATGACTGCGCCACCACGGAAACCGACCATGAAAGCGGGCTTGATGCCCTTTTGGGCAGCCTCAGCGGAACGACCGTTGGACAGGCTGGCTACCATAATGCCGATTTTTCCGGCAATGGCAGACAGAACAGTGCCGGCCACATAGGCCAGTGCCATGGCGATGTTTTGTACAGGCTCGCCCTTCCAAATGGGGGTAGGGAGGAACGCCAGAATCAACACCGCGATAACAGAGGAAAATACGGCGAGAATCTTGTATTCCCGGTTCATAAAGGTGTTTGCGCCCTGACGAATCAGGGATGCCACTTCAATGATCTTTGCATTCTGCACAGGTTGCCGTTTTACCCAAAGATACAGGTAAGCGGCATAGGCGAAAGCAATAATGGCGACCAGAAATGACAGACCGTAAAATAGGGACAGATATTGCTCCATGTGTAACGCCTCCTATAAATATTTTGGCAGGAGTCCCGCAGAACACTCCCTTTCTACTGTCATTATACACAATGGCGAGGCAATAATCAAAACAATTTTTAGACAAAATAAAAAATTTTTAGAAAACATCCAACAAATTACGCGATGACCGGGGATTTTTCGGTTGTCCCCAAGGCGTAAATATGGTAAGATGACTAAGCTGAATGGGAAAGAAAACCAAGGGAAAGGAGGCAGACCATGTATTCGCTGTTGCTTGCGCTGATCTATCTGGCGTTTTTCAGTCTTGGATTGCCGGATTCTCTGTTGGGAGCGGGCTGGCCGGCCATGTATCCGGATATTGGCGCGCCTCTGACCTATATGGGAATCGTATCTATGGTCATCTCTGCGGGAACAGTGGTTTCCAGTCTGCTGTCTGATGGCATGACCCGCCGGTTTGGGACGGCCTGCGTGACCATCTTCAGCGTGTTCCTGACCGCTGTGGGACTGTTCGGTTTTTCCGTCTCCACAAGGTTTTGGATGCTTCTGCTCTGGTCTGTTCCCTATGGATTTGGAGCAGGCGCTATTGATGCTGCGCTGAATAACTATGTGGCACTTCACTATACTTCCAAACATATGAGCTGGCTACACTGCTTCTGGGGAGCGGGTGCCATCGTCAGCCCCTTTATCATGAGCTACGCCCTGCTTCACGACTCGTGGAACAGAGGCTATGGAGAAGTGGCGCTGATACAGGTGGTCATCGGCGTATTGCTTCTGTGTACCTTACCTATGTGGAAGATCCATAAAAACCCCACGGAAGTGTCCGAAGAAGCCAGACCTATCGGTCTGGTAAATGCTCTGCGTATTCGGGGCGTACCCTTTTTACTTCTGGGCTTTTTCGCTTATTGTGCCGCGGAAGCCACCACCATGTACTGGGCAAGCACCTATCTGGTGGAAGTCAAGGGCTTGGCGGAAGAACGGGCGGCAGCCTTTGGCTCGCTGTTTTATATCGGCCTGACGGCTGGCCGGTTTCTGGGCGGTTTTATCATGGATCGTCTGGGTGACAGGAAGATGATTCGCATGGGAACAGCAGTCTTGACCTGCGGGATTCTCTGCCTGCTATTGGCAGGGGAGCGGGAAACGCTGTTTTTGGCAGGTTTTCTGATCATTGGTCTGGGCTGTGCGCCCATCTATCCCTGCATCATTCACTCCACACCTGCCAATTTCGGCGCGGAAAATTCCGGCGCCATCATCGGTATCCAAATGGCCAGCGCCTATGTGGGAACGACCTTTGTCCCGCCGCTTCTTGGTTTGCTCGGTCGGTTTCTGGGACTGGGAATTCTACCGGTTTACCTGATCGTATTCTTTGCCCTTATGCTGACGATGATCGAAAAGACCTTCCGCCTGACCGGAAACAGGCACTGAAAAAACGCCCATCTCCGCAGAGATGGGCGTTTCGTTTTATAGAGAAGTAGTGAGCTTCGGCCGGATATACCGGGCGTTGGCACTGGGCGCAGGTCGCATATGGATGCCGGATACCACACCCATGGCCATAAACATGGTCACGATGGAAGATCCGCCGTAGCTGATAAAGGGGAGGGTCAGTCCGATGACCGGCAGGATGCCCAGACACATACCAACGTTAATGACGATCTGGAACAGGAGCATACCGGCAATGCCGATGCAGATCATCCGGTTCATGAAGTTTTCCGACTTGATGCCTACATAGATGCACCGGATAACGATGGCGGACAAAAGCAGCAGCACAGCCACGCAACCCAGCATACCCAGTTCTTCGGCAATGGCGGAGAAGATGAAGTCCGTATGCTGTGCACCCATGGCGTGGCCACGGACCATTGCGCCTTCGTACAGTCCCTGACCGGAGATACCGCCGTTCTGGATATAGCGCAGAGACCGTTCCGTCTGCCAGTAGGTATCCGGGTCGATAGAGGGGTCAAACAGCACCAGGATGCGGTTTCTCTGGTAGTCCTGCAGGAAAGGCCACAGCATGGGGACGCAGGCAGCCAGTCCGCCAAAGCCCACCAAAAACCACATGACGTTCACACCGCCTACATAGGCCATAATAATAAAGATGAAAATGTAGGTCAGGGCAACGCCGGCGTCAGAGGACACCACAACGATCAGCAGGAAGAAAAACAGGGTCAGCAGACCCAGTTTGCCGATGGTCAGGGGGGAGGAAAGACTGTTCTGGTTGACGCTCATGAGCTTGGCCATGATGATAATAAAGAAGATCTTGCAGATCTCTGCAGGCTGAATGTTGATGGGAATCAGGGGGATGTCCAGCCAGCTCTTGTTGCCGCCGCCTTCAATGCCCCAAAAGTACAGGCAGCCGATAAACAGCACACAGAACAGCAGAAGAAGCTCCCGCCGTTCCGCGATAATATCCACGTCGATCAGGGTCAGCAGTACATAGATAGCAATGCCGATGATCAAAGCAACAGTCTGAACGGAAACATATTGGGAACTGCCCATGGCGGCGGTGGCACTGGAGATGACCACGATACCAAAAATGGTGGTGACGATGCAGAGCAGCAGAAGTACGATGTCAGCTTTTTTCAAAAATTCACGCACAAGACGCGCAACGGTATTCATGGGACACCTCCTTCAGGTACAAGCTATTTTAGCAGAATTTCGCCGGGATGTAAACAGAAAGATACTTTGCAAACAGAGCCCTTGTGTGATAAAATAGAGAAAAATCAAGGAAAAGAGGAATTTCATGGAGTATCTGACCCATGAGCCGGAGGAGACCGAGGCATTGGGAGCGCGGTTGGCGGAGCACCTGCGACCGGGTGATGTTGTTGCCTTTTACGGAGATCTGGGCGCGGGAAAGACGGCCTTTACCCGAGGGCTTGCCCGTGGTCTGGGAATCAAAGAGCCGGTCACCAGCCCCACCTATACCATTGTCAATGAATATCTCAGCGGGCGGATGCCCCTGTTTCATTTTGATATGTACCGCCTTGGCTCTGCCGATGAGCTGTTTGACATCGGCTGGGAGGACTATCTGGAGCGTGGAGGCGTCTGCGCTGTGGAGTGGAGCGAGAATGTGGAAGAAGCCCTGACCGGTGCTGTCCGGGTGCGAATATTGCGGGTGGATGACATGACCCGGAAGATCATTGTGGAGGGAGGTCCTGACCATGCGAATCCTGGCCTTTGAGACCTCGGCAAAATCGGCGTCAGTGGCACTGTTGCAGGACGGTGTTTTGCTGGGAGAATATCTGCAAAACAGCGGGCAGACCCATAGCCGGACAGTGATGAAAATGGCAGAGGACCTGCTTCGCAACTGCGACCTGACGGCGCAGGATGTGGATGCCGTAGCCTGTTCTGCAGGGCCGGGAAGTTTTACCGGCGTGCGGATCGGCATGGCGGCGGCCAAGGGCTTTGCCTGGGGCAGGGAACTGCCCTGCTACGGCGTTTCTACTTTGGAGGCCATGGCAAGGGCTGTGACTGTGGCAGACGGCACTTACTGCGCGGTCATGGATGCCAGAAGAAGTCAGGTCTATACAGCGCTTTTTGCCCTTGCTGACGGTAAATTTTCCCGTTTGACGGAAGATGCTGCCATCTCTATGGAAGAACTGGGAAAGATGCTGAAAAACACAGAAAAAACGAAATTTCTGGTTGGAGATGGGGCAAGCTTGTGCTATAATGAATTGCGGGAGACCGTCAGGGATCTGCTTCTGCTTCCCGAGCATCTGCGGATGCAGCGGGCATCGGGAGTAGCTCTGCTGGCATGGGAGCAGGCGCAGTCGGGGAATAACCC
Source organism: Candidatus Avilachnospira sp. (assembly GCA_045602105.1). Classification (GTDB taxonomy): domain Bacteria; phylum Bacillota; class Clostridia; order Oscillospirales; family Oscillospiraceae; genus Avoscillospira. The sequence goes on along the minus strand of JAZSAW010000026.1, from coordinate 1,427 downwards.
TTCCGGCAGAGAGCTTTGCCCCAATTATCTGCGCCTGAGTCAGGCGGAGCGGGAATATCAAAACAAACAAAAGATGGAGTGAAGAAACATGGAAAAGGTACACGTTTTAGACCATCCCCTGTTGCAGCATAAGCTGTCCATCCTGCGGAACAAGGATACCGGCGTAAAGGAATTCCGGGAAGTTGTCGGTGAGATCGCAGCGCTCATGTGCTATGAGGCCACCCGCAATCTGCCCACGGAGGAAGTCACCGTGGAAACGCCTCTGGCTATGGCTAAGGTGCGTGTTCTGGCGGGCAAGAAGCTGGCCATCGTCCCGATCCTGCGGGCAGGTCTGGGCATGGTGGAGACCATCGTGGATCTCATTCCCTCCGCCAAGATCGGTCATATCGGTCTTTTCCGTGACCCCGAGACCCATGAGCCGGTAAAGTACTACTGCAAGATGCCCCCGGATATTGCCGAGCGTCATGTGTTCGTGGTTGACCCCATGCTGGCTACCGGTGGCTCTGCCTCCGATGCCATCACGTTCATTAAAGAATACGGCTGTACCAATATCACCCTCATGAATATCATCGCCGCTCCCGAGGGTATTGCCAGAGTTCAGGAAGACCATCCCGATGTGGATATTTTCGTAGCGGCTCTGGATGAGAAGCTCAATGACCATGCCTACATCGTGCCCGGTCTGGGCGATGCCGGCGACCGAATTTTTGGTACAAAGTAAGCATTGACTTGCTCTGCTTAAATCGGTATACTGTTATGGAAAAATAGGTAGTTCAGACTTATTTGGTATATTTATGGAAAGGAAGAAATCGACATGATCTATTCTACCGAAGTTCAGCATATGTGTCCCGTTGCCAAGGGCGCATATCACGGCCCGGCTCCCATTCCCGAAGAGGGCAAGTGGGTACAGGCTAAGCAAATCAGCGACATTTCCGGCTTCACCCACGGTGTGGGCTGGTGCGCACCTCAGCAGGGCGCATGCAAGCTGACACTGAATGTCAAGGAAGGCATCATCGAGGAAGCTCTGGTGGAAACGCTGGGTTGCTCCGGCATGACCCATTCCGCCGCTATGGCTTCCGAGATCCTCATCGGCAAGACCCTGCTGGAAGCTCTGAACACCGACCTGGTGTGCGATGCTATCAACACCGCTATGCGTGAGCTGTTCCTGCAGATCGTTTACGGCCGCAGCCAGTCCGCATTCTCCGAGGACGGTCTGGCAGTTGGCGCTTCCCTGGAAGACCTGGGTAAAGGTCTGCGCAGCCAGGTCGGCACCATGTTCGCCACCAAGGCTAAAGGTCCCCGTTACCTGGAGATGGCTGAAGGTTACGTTACCCGCATCGCTCTGGATGAGGACGACCTGATCACCGGCTACGAGTTCATCAATCTGGGCAAGATGATGGACTTCATCAAGAAGGGCGACGATGCTAACG